>CANQUO010000121.1 GCA_947627085.1 uncultured Oscillospiraceae bacterium | reverse complement strand
CGCGCGGCCGCTCTCGCCGGTGAAGGAGGGGTCAAAGGCAATCGTTAAAAATCCCCGCTCCGCCATGGTCTGGGCATACAGTCCCGCCGCCTGCTCCTTCACCGCTCCGAAGGGGCCGCACACCGCGATGGCCGGAATGGGACCGGCGGAGTTTTTCGGTGTGTACATATCCGCCGCCAGGGTGATACCGTAACGGTTCGGGAAAGTCACCTTTCTGTGATCCACCCTTTCACTTTTGGGGAAGGTCTTGTCCCAGGTGTCCTGTAAGGTCCGCGTATCCATTTTCACCGCTCCTTTTTAGATATATTACAGATATTATAATCTATTGACTGCCACCTCGCTAATTGTTATAATTTATATCGTATTATTCTGTTTTGGAATATAACGGAGGTGTGACTATGGAAATCAGGACGCTCCGCTACTTTCTGGCCGTGGCGCGGGAGGAGAACATGACCCACGCCTCCGAATACCTGCACGTCACCCAGCCGACGCTGTCCAAACAGATTCAGTCGCTGGAGGACGAGCTTGGAAAAAAGCTCTTTATCCGCCACAGCTTTCGTATAGAGCTCACTGAGGAGGGGATGCTGCTCAGAAAGCGGGCGGAGGACCTTGTCTCCATGGCAGACAAGATCGCCGGGGAGTTTGCCGCGCTCAACGATATCACGGGAGGGGACGTGTACTTCGGCCTTGCGGAATCCTATCAGATACGTTATCTCGCCCGGGAGATACGCCGCTTCAAGGAGGTCTACCCCGGTCTGCGCTACCATATCACCAGCGGCGACACGGAGCAGGTGACGGAGAAGCTGGACCGGGGCGTGCTGGACTTTGCCGTGCTGGCGGAGGAGCCGGACACGGCCAAATACAATTTCCTGCGCTTCCCCGAGGCGGACGTATGGGGGCTTATCGTGCCGTCGGAGCACCCGCTTGCCGGAAAAACGGCGATAAACGCTGACGACCTTGCGGGATTGCCCCTATTTTGCTCCGAGCAGGGATGGAAAAAAGATATTCCCCGCTGGTGCGGGGAAAAGATGGATAAGTTAAGGCTTGAGGGCTCCTTTCGGCTATCCTACAACGCTTCCCTCTTTGTAAAGGAGGGCCTTGGCTTCCTGCTCACCCTCGACAGGCTCATCGACACAAGCGAGGGTAGCGGCCTTGTGTTCTGTCCCCTGACGCCGAGGCTTGAGGAGAATATTTATCTTGTGTGGAAAAAATATCAGTTATTCACCCCCATCGCCGGCCGGCTTCTCGACGCGCTGAGGGAAAATATGGTCTGATAGGTGAGGACAGCACGGCGCGAAGGGGGATTTGAAATTTACCGTTCTATGGACATGCGCGGTAACCCGAAAAATGCATTTGTTTTGAGATTAGGAGGCCTCAAATGAAATATCCTAAAATGATTTTATTTGATTATGGACATACACTTTTGTATGAGCCCGGTTGGGATTCTATGCGAGGGAATGCGGAACTTCTGAAATATGTTACAAAGAATCCGAACAATTGCACTCTTGAGGATGTCAGAAGGGGCGCAGAGCTTATTTTCGGTACGCATATCGAAAATGTCCGTAAAATAGGCTACAAAGACCGTTCCAATGAATATTTACCGCAATGTGAATATTTGCATATCCATGAATGGAATGAAATGATCAGTGTACTCGGCGACCTGGGAGCGGAGAAAGGGAGGAAAATAAGTGAATAAAAAGCTAAAATTACATTTGAGTGTTTTAAGGCGCGGGCTTCGGGAGCTGAAGCCGGTAAACTTTATTGTGCTTACCGCCGCGGGAATCATAAACGCCTTCGGGGTCTCCATGTTCCTCTTTCCGGTGAAGCTCTATGACAGCGGAATATCGGGTCTTTCCATGCTCTTAGACCAGATTACCCCGCCGGGGCTGACGCTTTCCGTGTTCCTTTTGCTTTTGAACTTCCCCATATTTCTATTCGGGCTTAAGCGTCAGGGTCCCGCCTTCACGGTCTATTCCCTCTACGCCATCGGGGTCTATTCCCTGGTATCCTACCTCATAATGTACGTACTGCCCATTGACGTAAACTTCGTCTCCCCCCTGGCGGGCACCGATCTTTTGCTGTGCGCCGTATTCGGCGGCGTCATATCGGGAGTGGGGAGCGGCCTCACCATACGCTTCGGCGGGGCCATAGACGGGGTGGACGTGCTGTCGGTCATATTCGCAGGAAAGCTCTCCGTCTCCATCGGCACCTTTGTCATGACCTTCAATACACTTCTCTACATCGTCTGCGGCATAGTCATCCACAGCTGGATACTGCCACTTTATTCCATCGTCACATATTTTGTGGGCTCAAAGACCGTGGATTTCATAGTTGAGGGCTTCGACCGGTCCATGTGCGCCATGGTGGTCACCACGAAGGCGAAGGAGATTTCGGCGGCCCTGTCCGAGAGCTTCAAGGCCGGCGGCACCATCGTCAGCGCCACCGGGGGCTACTCCGGGAGTGATAAGCAGATAATCTACTTCATCGTCAACCACTTCCAGATAAACAAGCTCAAGAAGCTTGTCACGGACATAGACAAAAACGCCTTTATTTCCCTTCAAAATGTGGCCGGCATCGTCCGGCGGCCCGTCAGATGACGCTTCGTTTTGTGAGCGTCCCGATTATCTCATAAAGCGTCCTGTAAAGCTCCGTAGCCTTATTTGGCTCCAGCGCCACGCAGGAGGCCAGCCTTTCCGGGATGGCGATCGCCCGGTCCCTCAGCGCCTCCCCCTCTTTCGTTATCGCGACAAATACGTCACGCTCGTCTTTATCCGAGCGGCGCCTTGTGATATAGCCTTTCTCCTCCAGGCGCTTAAGAAGCGGCGTCAGCGTGCTGGAGTCGAGAAACAGCCTCTCCCCTACCTCCTTTACCCGAAGCTCCCTGTGCTCCCACATGACCATCATGGTGATGTACTGGGTGTATGTCAGGTCCAGCTCATCGAGATACGACTTATACGCCCGGACTATCTCCTTGGCGCAGACGTACAGCGGAAAGCACAGCTGATTTTCAAGTCTCAGCGCGTCGTATTTATCGCCCATCTCCCATCCCCCTCTCCCGGCAGGTCCCAAAAAGCCTCACAACAGCTCCTCTACCTTTGCGCGAAGCGCCTCCATGGGCTCTGTCGGCTCGAAGCGGGCGGCGATATCGCCGTTACGGTCGATAACGAACTTCGTAAAATTCCACTTGATGTTGCCGTTATTCTTGTAGTCCTTATCCATCTTTTTAACGATGGGTTTCAGTACAAGCGCCATGGGGCTCTTGCCGAACCCGCCGAAGGTAGTGTTCGCCGTCAGGTACTTATAAAGCGGTATGGCGTTCTCCCCGTTTACGTCCACCTTGGAAAACTGCGGGAAGGTGATGCCGAACCGCCCGGTGCAGAAGGAATGTATCTCCTCGTCGCTCCCGGGGGCCTGCTCCATAAACTGGTTGCAGGGAAAGTCCAGAATCTCCAGCCCGTCCTTCCGGTGGAGCTCGTAGAGCTCCTGAAGCTCGCTGTACTGGGGCGTGAAGCCGCAACCTGTGGCCGTGTTGACGATGATCAGCACCTTTCCCCTGTATTGATCGAGTGGGACCTCGCTTCCGTCCCTTGCCTTTACCTTGAAATCGTAGATACTCATAAGAACGGTCTCCTTTAATCTTGATAGATTTAGTCGCGCAAGACTATATTTAATATAGTCCGTGAACTCATTAAAGTCAACAGGCCGGGACAAGTGTTAACAAAAGCTTAACATTATATTATCCGCAATTAAATCTAACCTTAGTATTATTTCATCAGCTCGTCGCTGAGGCGCATGATCTCGGGGGCAAGCTTTTCCCTCTTGCGCTTTACCATGCGGTCGTAGATTGGATAGGCCGCAATCACGCCGGCAATTCCAATGATTCCAATTATAACTCCCGGAATAAACAGCTTTTCACCCCATACCATCGTACAGCACATCCCCACGCCCATGGTGAGGGCGCTGATGATCCCGACGATCAGGGATACGACGGCGGCTCCCTTGGTGGCGCTCCCGTCCAGGCGGCGGAGCTGCTCCAAGGTGGTCTCCGCCTTCGTCGGGGGCGCGTATTTGTCCCGAATCTTTTTGATCTCCTCCTGCTCTTTGGCGGAATAGGTATAGGTAAAGGTCTCCTTCTTTTCTTCCATGATCGTTTACTCCTTTCGAATTTCTGCCGTTATTGTAACAGACAGATATTTGCGAAACGTTCAAATTATGTTTGAGAATTGTTAATTTCAAGTTTTTTAAGACTCCTGTTTGCCCGCCAGATCATATAGATCGCCATTCCTATCACAATGGTGCAGACGCCGCCGCCAACCGCGCCGGTCATCGTCCTGTTAAAATCCGCGTTGCCGTCTCCGCCGAACTGCGTCAGCATAGCCGTGGTCAGGGACAGAATGGACACCATTGCCGCCACAAGGCTCAGGGCCCTGGCCGCAGAGAGGATGGGGCTATTGTGCCGCCGGGTCTTGACGATGTTGATGATTGCGACGGTGACGGCGTAAAAGGCGTAGGCGGCCATGGCGTAGATGAGCAGTCCCGGATAATTAAAGCCCCGGTTCTGATGGACCATAAATACGACTATGCCGGTGAGCGCCTGATTCATGAACAAAAGCATGATCCCGCAAAGCCGGTAACGGCGCAACTCCTCATCCTCGTCCCGGGCGTTCAAGCGCCGCATAAGTAGAAAGCGCATCACGGCCAGCAGGATATAGTAGACCGCAAGGGCGATGAACCACGCGGAGCGGTAGACGATGCCGGATACCAGCTTCATGACGATGTACAAAAGATTTACGAAAAAGCCCTGATACAGCGAGACTCCCGCTCGAAACCGCACATCGGTCATGTATTTTTCGCCCACGGCGGTGGAGCGGAGCTTTTTTATCAGCGGACGGTTGGAAATGAACCTTTTGACACCGTCGATCGCTGTATTGACATAGACAAGCCCGGTGCAGGTGACGACCAGCGCGTAGGCGGAGGCGAGATAGGAGGCGTATTGCAGGACCGGGCTCCGGATGTCGAACACCGCCACCGCGATCACAAATCCGTAACCGAAAAGAGACGCCAAAATCGTCCAAAGCGGGAGCAGGCAGAATATCTTTTTAAGGATTTTTTTGAATCTCTCCATCCGCCGCCCTCCTGATTTTTACGGTGAAGGTACTTCCATTCCCGGCCTCGCTCTCCACGGAGATGTCGCCGCCTACGATGTCCACCACGCGCTTGACAAGTGCCAGTCCAAGACCGTTGCCCTGTGTGGCGTGGGAGGTGTCGCCCTGGTAGAATTTCTCAAAGATGTGGCGGCCTGTCTCCTTTGAAATGCCGCAACCGGTATCCGCCACCCGTACGGCGGCGTGATCCCCCTCGGTTTTCAGCGTCACTGACACCGTGCCGCCCGGTTCCGTAAACTTCAGGGCATTGGAGAAAAGGTTATTCCAAACGAGGGAAAGTAATTCATCGTCAGATTCCACGAATACTTCTTCCTCGATGTCCGTCTCGATCTCGATGTTCTTTTTCTCCCAGGTGCTCTCAAAATTCAGCAGGCACTCGGCCATCTGTTCGCCGAGATTGTACCGTGTCGCGGCGGGAAAAATCTGCTGGTTTTCGAGCCGGTCCAGCTTCAAAATATTCGTGATGAGATCGGCGAGGCGGCGGGACTGCTCGGTGATGGCCTTGGCGTATTCCATCCTCTGCGCCTCCGTCAGGTCGGGGCTTTGAAGAAGCGTCCCGTAATTTTGCATCACCGCCATGGGGGTCTTGAGCTCGTGGGAGACGTTGGAGATAAAATCCGTCCGAAGCGTCTCCACCCCCGCAAGCTCCGCGGCCATGGTGTTGAAGCAGTCGATGATCTCCTCAAACCCCTCGGAGGCCCCGTAGGCGGCTCTGGGGCTTATGCGGGCGGTAAAATCGCCTCCCGTGATTTTACGGGCGGCCTCCACGATGGCCCGGACGGGCCGTCCCACCATGACCTTTCGCCGCAAAACGTCCACCCCGGTGCAGATAAGCGCCAGAAACACGGCGTTTCCAAAGGTCACCACGGCGGCGGTGAAAAGATTTTCCCGGGTGAACTCCACCCCCGCGCTTCTGGCAAAATAGGTCAAAAAAAGCAACATGGAGGAGGTGATGACAAAGGCCGTCAACAGGAAAAACGCCAGAAAATAGCTCCACGCCGGGTGGCCGTGCCGCTTTTTCATTTGATCACCGCCTTGTAGCCCAGGCCGTGGACCGTCTTGAGCTCGAATTCGGCGCAATTTTCAAACTTTCCCCGGAGCTTTGTCATGTAGACATCCACGGCTCTCGGCGCGGTGTTGGTGTCCGCGTCCCAAAATTCATCCATGAGCTGGGTGCGGGTAAAGGTCTTGCCGGGGTAGGAAAGCAGTTTATACAGGATATTGAACTCCCGGGTCGTCAGGGGAATCTCCTCCCCCTCGTAGATCACCGTGCGTTCGTCCATGTCCAGCCGCAGCTTTCCGATCTC
>CANQUO010000120.1 GCA_947627085.1 uncultured Oscillospiraceae bacterium | reverse complement strand
GGTGACCAGCGCCACGCCGTCCGGGTTCACCATGGGCATGGAATAGAGCGTTGTGAGGCCGTAGAGCGTCTCGCTGTTCTGGCCGAAGATGGTGGAGCCCCGGGACCGGGCGTAGGCGTAATTTTCCAAAAATTTCATCAAAAGCGGGCTGGTTATCCACTCGTTGGCGTGGTGGGCGCCGTTGTGGAACACCTGATTTTCCCCCTCGCCGATCTTTAGCACCCGTATGGGCCGTCCCATGACGCTCCGTCCCGCCTCCGTCGAGACTATGAAGGGGTAGCGGGCGGTGAGGCCGAGGATACACAGCTCCATATACGCGGGAGTGAAGGGTATGCCGGTGTAGACCACGTCGAAGCTCCTGGGAATCGTGAGGCGTGTGCCCACCTTCAGCCGGAAGGGGTCCACGCCGGGGTTCGCCGTCTCCAGGGCCCTTAAGGTGATGCCGTAGGTCCGGGCCAGGGAATAGAGGGTGTCCCCGGGCCGCACGGCCCTGCGGAAGTAGCCGGTGAGCCAGCTTTCTATCGACGCCCAGGTTAGATCGCCCGCCACCCCGTCCGGGGCCAGGCCCCAGGCTGACTGATAAGACCGGAGCGCCGAGCGTGTGGCGGGCCCGAAGGCCCCGTCGATGGCTCCACGGTAGTAGCCCGAGCGGGAGAGCGCCAGCTGGAGCATCTGGACGTAGGGGCCGTAGCTGCCCTCCGATATGGTTTTAAAATTTGCCATAACTGTCTCCTTTTTACAAGGTTCGTATTTTCGTACCGAACTATTTTATGTCGAAGCTTATGGAAAAAGTCCGGCGGATGTATTTTACCCGGGCGGAAAATTGTTTTTATCATATTTAGGTCCCGGCCCGAAAAACGGAGCATGGCATTTTATTGATTGGTCGAAGGGATATTTATTTCTACTTATCCGCAAGCTCCGGCGGGAAATATTAAAGTTGCGGCAAGGGCCGCGTATTTTTTGCAAGGGGAGCGGGGAATTTTGAAAAAATTTAAATTGAGGGGCGGACTTGCAGCCGTTTTACTTCTGACGGTACTGTCGTCGCCCTCCGCCCTGGCCGAGGAGCTGCCAAAGGAGCTTTCTCCCGTGGGCAGGGCCGTGGGCATAGCGGTGAAAACCGACGGGGTGGTGGTCTCGGAGCTTTCGGAATTTGACGCCGGCTCCGGCAAGGTCGCCCCGGCCAAGGAGGCGGGCATCGCCCCCGGGGACATTATAAAGAGGATAGACGGCCATGAGATAACATGCGCCAAGGACATGGCCGACGCCCTTGAGGACGCCGGCGAGACCGTCACGGTGCGGCTCAGCCGCGACGGCCAGGAGCGACAGGTCACGTTGAGGCCCTACCGGGACGAAAACGGCGCCTATCTGGGCGTCTGGGTCCGGGACGGGCTTACGGGCATCGGCACCGTGACCTACGTCGACCCGGCCACGGGCCGCTACGGCGCGCTGGGCCACTCCATCGCCGACAGCGCCACCGGCACGCCCGTCCCGCTCAGGGAGGGCACGATACTGAAGGCCCGGGTGACCGGTGTGACGAAAAGCCGCTCCGGCGAGCCGGGACAGCTTGGCGGGACCTTCGACTACGCCCAGAACCTGGGGGACATCGAAAAAAACTGCCTGACGGGCATCTTCGGGGTGTGCTCGGGCCTTGAGTGCGACGGGTGCCTGCCGGTGGCCACGGCCGGGGAGGTCAGGACCGGGCCGGCCACCGTCATATCCGACGCCTCCGGCGAGAGACGAGAGTACGACATCGAGATAGTGAGGCTCTATTCCGGCGGCGACGGGCGGGACATGATGATAAAGGTCACGGACCCCGAGCTCATCGCCCTCACCGGCGGCATCGTCCAGGGCATGTCCGGAAGTCCCATAATCCAGTCGGGCAAGCTGGTGGGCGCCGTGACCCACGTCCTCATCAAAAACCCTGAGAAGGGCTACGGAGTTTTCATTGAGAACATGCTGAAAGCGGAGAAGTAAAAGCGTTCCCCCCGCTCGTCGGGGGGAATATCTTGTGTTGAATGTAAAAAGATAGAGAAATTTGTTAAAACAAGCGGGAAAACCTCCGAAAACATCGGGTGATTTAGCTTGCAAAGTTTGTCCTCTTATGGTATTTTATTACTACAAAGAGAAAATATTTCTACTTGGAGGATGGACTATGGACCAACGGATAAAAGTTTTGATCGCCGATGCCAGCGAGGATTTCAGGACCGTGCTGGCGGAGACACTGTCCCGGGAGGGAGATATGGAGGTGGTGGGCACCGCCGGAGACGGCGTGAAGGCGCTGGAGCTGGCAAAAAGGCTCACGCCCGACGTGGTGCTCACCGACGCCGTACTGGCGGGGGTGGACGGCCTTGGCGTGGTGAGAAAGCTTTCGGAGACGCCGGAGGGGCCGGCGGTATTCGTTATCTCCGCCTTTGCCAGCGAGCGTATGCTGACGGCGGCCTCGGAGGCGGGGGCGGCGTACTTCATGCAGAAGCCCTGCGACATACCCGTCCTCACCGAGCGCATACGCCAGCTGACCGCCAAGCCCGCCTCGTCGGTGCGCCGGGAGCTTGCGCAAAGCGAGCCGGACCTGGAGACCGTGGTCACGGAGATAATCCACGAGATCGGTATCCCCGCCCATATAAAGGGATACCAGTACCTCCGGGAGGCCATAATCCGCACGGTGGAGGACATGGATATAATAAACGCGGTGACGAAGGTCCTCTATCCCGAGGTGGCGAAGAAATTCGGCACCACGCCCTCGCGGGTGGAGCGCGCCATACGCCACGCCATCGAGGTGGCCTGGGACAGGGGGGACGTGGAGGTCCTGCAGAGATTTTTCGGCTACACCGTGTCCGGCATAAAGGGCAAGCCCACAAACTCCGAGTTCATCGCTATGATAGCCGACAGGCTCTACCTTCAGAAAAAGGGCGCCCAGGCCCCGGCCAGGTGAGGAAAAAGCATTGACCGCCGCCGATTTTTGGGGTATTATAGCTCATGAGCGGACGCTTAGAGCGATACCTGGATCGGAGGCGGTCATGTTTGAGAAAATGGAAGATCACGGCGGTCATGCTGGCGCTGGCGCTTTTGCTGCCGTCCTGCGCCTTTATCGGGACGACACCGGGCGAGGACGGGAGATTACCCGAAAAGCCGGAGCTTTCGGAGCCGGAGACAACGAAGCCGGAAACCGCGAAGCCCGAGGCCACGAAGCCTGAGAGCACGGAGCCCGAGGGGCCGGTTTTCGGGGAATATTATTACGACCTTGAAAACGTGGTCCTCTATCTTGACAAATTTGGGGAGCTCCCCGATAATTTCATAACGAAAAACGAGGCGAAAAAGCTGGGCTGGTCCGGCGGAAGCGTGGAGGACTACAAGCAGGGCGCGGCCATCGGCGGGGACAGGTTCGGAAATTACGAGGGACTTCTGCCCGAGGCCAAGGGCAGGAGCTACACCGAGTGCGACATCGACACCTTAGGTTACGGTTCCCGGGGCTCCCGGCGGCTCGTTTTCTCAAATGACGGCCTTTATTTCTACACCTCCGACCACTATGAGAGCTTCAGTGAGGTCCGGGTGGAGGACGGGAAGATCATAAGGTGACAAAAATGAGAGAGATAATACTTGACGCCCGGGAGCTTTCGGAGCGTGAGCGGGCCCAGGAGTATCTTAAGGAGAGCTTCGGCTTCCCGGACTATTACGGCAAAAATCTTGACGCCCTCCACGACATGCTGGGGGAGGTCAAAAAAATCAAAATTATTTTTGAAAATCCGGACGCTTTCGATGAAAAGTATGGGTATCCCAAGAGGGTTTTGAACGTGTTCAGGGATGCCTCCGATGAAAATCCGGATATAGTTTTGGAGCTTCGGGATAAAAAAATGTAAAAATTTAAGCGGACGGCAAAAAGCGTCCGCTTTTTTATGTGATTTTTTCCGAGATAATAACGTCAAGTATGTCCTCGACTGGAATCCTTGTACCGGAGCTCAGGACTACACGGCGGTTTACATGGTCAAGGGCCGCGACGGAACCGGTCACGGTCTCATAAGAGCCGCCGGATTTGGCGCTGTCCGGGACGAAGCGGGTTATCTCCACGCACGCTCCCGTCTCCAGGGCCTGACGTAGCCGGCGGTCCAGCTCCTCACGCTCGTCCTCGTGGAGCTCTATTTTCCCGGCGGTGAGCCGCGCCGTCTCCTCAATGGCGGCGTCAAAGCCCGTGAGGGCCGCGAAGGGCGAAAACTGGGCCGCCCGGTCTATTGCCGCCATACGCGGGTGCTTTTTTGAGGTCGGGTGGGGCAAATTTATGATATCCTCGTAGCCTCTCACGCTCTGTGACCTCCCACCTGGCGGTTGCGCTCCACGGTGGTGGCGCCCTCCTCAAAATTCATGCCCTTCAGTATGGCGTTTTTGCCGTATTTTCGCTTTATTTCCAAAACGGCCTCCTGCATACGCCGCTCCCGCTGAAGGCTCTCCTCCTCCCGGCGCTTGTCCTCGGGGTCGGTGAAAAGGTCCAGCTGTTCCATGGGCGATTCCATAAGCGCCTGGGCCTCGGGCAGGACGTGGGTGGCGGTGATATAAATTCGCCTTGCGAAAAACCGCCTGTCCATTATCCGGTCAAAAAGCTCCATTGTTGCGGCCATGATGAGCCGGGTGGAGGAGGTGTACCGCTCAAGGTTCGCCGTGCCGTGGGCGTGCTTTGGAGTGGCCCTGCCGTAATGGTCGTGGGTGATCTCACCGGTATAGGAGCTCTTCACGCCCTCGTCCTTTAGGCTCTCGGAGTCGTAGCCCACAGTCAGGACTATCTGGCGTGTGAGAAGCCCCTTGTCCACAAGGTCCAGTGCGAGAAGCTCCGTCATCTCCCGGACGATGAGCCGCGTTTTTTCAAAATCGTAGGGGGACTGGAGGACCTGGCCCGCGCCGATGCTGTTGGCCTCGGGCTTATATGCCTTTATGTCCGCGATGGTACAGGGCTCCCAGCCCCAGGCGTGGTCAATGAGAAGCTCCGCGTTAACGCCGAAGAGCTTATATAAGAGCTCCTCAGAGTGAAGCTCGTTTGGCCTTCCCACGGAGCACCGGGCCACGTCGCCCATGGTGTACATGCCGTTTTGCTCAAGCCTCCGGGCGATCCCGTGGCCCACCCGCCAGAAGTCAGTAAGGGGCCGGTGGTCCCAGAGCTGCTCACGGTAGCTTCGCTCGTCAAGCTCGGCTATGCGCACGCCGTTTTTGTCGGCACCTAAGTGCTTTGCCACGATGTCCATGGCCACCTTGGCAAGGTAGAGGTTCGTGCCTATCCCGGCGGTGGCGGTGATGCCCGTCTCCCGCAGTACCTCCAATATGAGCGTCATGGCAAATTCCCTGGCCGTCACATTCCGGGTCACAAGGTACCTGGTGGCGTCTATGAACACCTCGTCAATGGAGTAGACGTGTATGTCCTCCGGGGAGACATGGCGGGAGTATATGGAGAATATCCGGGTGCTGTACTCCATGTAGAGGGCCATTCTGGGTACGGCCACGATGTAGTCAAGGGCCAGCTCGGGCCGCGCGCGCACCCGACGGTCGTCGGTTTCGGAGCCGGAGAATTTCCGCCCCGGGGCGCATCTCAGCCGCCGGTCGTTTACGGCCTTCACCTGACGTATGACCTCAAAGAGCCGGGGGCGGCCGGGGATGCCGTAGCTTTTCAGGGAGGGGGAGACGGCAAGGCAGATGGTCTTGTCCGTCCGGCTCTCGTCGGCCACCACAAGATTTGTGTGGAGCGGGTCCAGCCCCCGCTCCACGCACTCCACGGAGGCGTAGAAGCTCTTAAGGTCGATGGCTATATATGTCCTGTCCTCCAAGCGCCCGCCCCCTTTACACGGTTATCTTATACTAATATCTATTTAAAAGGAGACACCGAGCGGCGAGGATTTTTCGTGTCAGGCAAGGAAGGCGCCGCAGGGAATACCCATTGGTATTTCCAAGGCGGCTGACGCCGCATGACGCGGAAAAGGCCGCCGCGAATGTCTTATTTTAATTAGATATTAGTATTATTATGCCCGGAAATCGCTCAAAAACCCGGGGCGTTCTGGGCCTTCGCGGCGGCTACGCGGTAGTCGTCCATGAGCTTTACCGCGCCAGCGGCGTCCACGTCGCCGCGAAGAAGGCTCTCCAAAGCCCTGCACACGTCCTCGGCGCTGTATCCGACTATCCTGGTGGAGGCGGTGGACACCCGCTCGTACCTGGCGACGGAGGCCATGGCGTCGGTGACCATTTTCGACTGGATGTTGGTGGTCTGGCCCTTGAAGCAGCTGACGGTGGATATCCCGGCGAAGGCCTCGTTATAATTTTCCGGCGCGGCGCAGAAATCGAGGAATTCCAGGGCCTCGTCCACCCGGCCGCTATTTTTGTTGACCATCATCATATTGAGGTTACCGCCCTCGTAGGTCCCGGCGTCCGCCGTGCCCATGAATACGGGCATCAGGGCGAAGTCGTCGACGGTGTATTTGCCGGGGGTGAAGTCGGTATAAAACCAGGTGTCCCATATGAAGGTCATTACCGCCTCCCCGGAGCTCAGCGC
>CANQUO010000119.1 GCA_947627085.1 uncultured Oscillospiraceae bacterium | reverse complement strand
TAATATCTATTTAAAAGGAGACACCGAGCGGCGAGGATTTTTCGTGTCAGGCAAGGAAGGCGCCGCAGGGAATACCCGTTGGTATTTCCAAGGCGGCTGACGAAGCATGACGCGAAAAAGGCCGCCGCGAATGGCTTTTTTAATTAGATATTAGTATAAGCTTCTCTTTATGTTTATCGCCCCTAAAAACAGCGGAAAAATGGCGTGAAATTCCGGTTTCACGCCATTTTTCGCACGCTTCCCCCTTGAGCGTAAAGACGCGGTCTTTGCGCTCAAAGCTTAAAGGCGTCGCAGATGTTCTCCATCATATTCCCCGCGGCCTTCATGAGGCGGCCGGCGGCGGTGACGTGCTTTTTGGGCATGGCGATAATGGCCCCCACGGCCCCGCCGGCGATCATCCCCACGGCTACACCCTTGGCAAATGTTGCGTACATAAAAAAGTCCCCCTTTAAGTGGTTTCGCCTTTAGCTTTCCACAAAAGGGAGGACTTTTTACATGAAAAAATTGTTATTTTATGATCATCTTACTCTTACTGTGACCTCGCCGGAGCGGAGAGTCTCAAGGGCGCCGTCGGGGTACTCCACCTGAAGGCCGCAACGGCTATCGACGCCCACCGCCCTTGCGGGGAGGCCGGAACCCTCGCGGACGACCCATATGTCCCGGCCAGGAAGGAGGCTTCGCGAGCGGTACTCCGGCACAAAGGAAAGCTCCGGGATGTGGGGGAGGAGGGCGAAAAAGCGGTTTATTATCCCGGCGGCAAGCTTCGGGAGAAGCACGGGGACGGGGCTATTTAGTACCGCCCCCGCCGTATCGGCGATGTCCGCCGGAAAGCCGCCCGGGGGAGGAAAGAGGTTCACGCCGATGCCCACGACGCTGAAGCGGTCTCCGCCGGGGCCGAAGGCGGTCTCCGTGAGGATGCCGCAGACCTTTTTGCCGCCCACGTACACGTCGTTCACCCACTTTATCCCGGCGGTCACGCCGGCGATATCCTCGATCGCCCCGCAGACCGCCACGGCGGCGGCGGGGGTCAGGAGTGTGAGGTCGCCGTTTTCAAGCTCCGGGCGGGTGAGGATGCTCATATATAGCCCCGAGCCCGGGGGAGAGTAGAAGCTCCGGCCCATGCGGCCACGGCCGCCGGTCTGGCTCTCGGCGATGAGGACGGCGTCGGAAAGGCTTTCCGGGGCCCGGGCTTTGAGCAGGGAGTTTGTGGATGGGCACTCGGGTATCACCGAGACGCCGACGCGCTGAGAAAGCTTGCCCAAAAGCGGCGCTATATCCCGCTCCGTCACAGCTCGAAGTCCTCCTTTGAAAGGCCGTCGGTGCGGAGGGCGATGTTCGCGGGGGGTTCGCGCCGTAAGGGGTCATATTTGAACCGGTTACAGGAGCCGGAGGCGGAGACGATGCCGCGCCGTATGCACGCCACCTCCGTGGGACTTATTTTCACGCCGCTGTCGCAGTAGGAGCAGCAGGGCTCTATTTTTTTATTGAAAAGCACTTAAAGCCCTCCTTTTTTATGTAGAGGCCGATATTAAGATACGATATTAAGATACATTATAGCGTATCCCCGTCATTTTTTCCACTCCTTTTGCCAAAAATAAATGAGGCCAGGAGAAAAATAAGGAGTATTGCCGCCGAGAGGCCGGCACTGGCCAGGATGAGCGGGCGAAAGCCGAGACCGGTCATTTTCCCTACCTGGTCGGCAAGGTACACGCCCACGCTCCCCCGAAGGTCCACGACTGTCATGGCCAGGGCCGCAAGACCCGCCGACAGAAGGCCGTGGAGGAGCTTGCCGAGAATGTAAGTCCCGGCGGAGAGGCCGCTTTTATATAGGAAGGACAGCACCTGGCAGTGGACCGACAGGCCCGCCCAGCCCAGCATGAAGGCCGCCATGGACACGCAGGCCCGTATCTCCGGGGCCGCGTCCTTCAGGCTCCAGACGCCGCTGGTGAGCTCGATGAGGCCGGTGAGGAGCTTTTCCGCCCAGAGACTGTCCATGCCAAATACGCCGAATATCGTGCCCATGAGCTCCGACGCGGCCGTGAGAACGCCGGAGAGGAACATGAGCCTTATGAGGACGGTGAAGAATATGACGAAGCCGCAGATGTTGAGGCAGGAGGAGAATGAGGAGGTCACGGAGCTCACAAAGGCCTCCGGGAAGGGCGTTTTTTTGCTTTTGGAGCCGGCTTTTACGGGCGTGGGGCGGCCGGTGCCGTAGTTTCGGAAGATGAGGCCCACGAGCACGGAGGCGGCCATGTGGGTGAGGTAGAGTATGACGCCCACGGCGGAGCTTGAGAATATGCCGGCGCCCACCACGCCGAAGATGAAGGCGGGGCCGGAGTTGTTGCAAAAGGCCAGCATACGCTCGGCCTCGGTTTTGGAGCACCGGCCTGAGTCATATAGGGCGATGACGGTCCTGGCGCCAACGGGGTAGCCGCCGATGAAGCCCAATATGAGGGCGCTGGCGCACTGGCCGCCCACGTTGAAGAGCCTGCCCATCACCGGGGCGAGGGCGGCGCCCAGGGCGTCGGCAAGGCCCATGTTGACCACCATGGAGGAGATCACGAAGAAGGGAAAGAGCGACGGGATGAGCACGTTGAAGCACAGCTCCACCCCGTCTTTAGCCGCGGCCACCATCTGGGTCGGAAAGACGAGGAGCCCCGCTGTGACGGCCATGAGCCCCAGGATGGAAAGACTGTCAAACACGCGCTGTCTTATACGTAAAATGTTCATATCGATACCCCCTTGGAATAAAGCCCTTTACCTTAAGCGTATGAGCGGGAGGTCCTATTTTTGACTGCCGGCTCATAGAATTTGAGGAACGAGCCAAAAGGGGAGGGGTATGCTGTGAAAAAGAAAAAGGGGGCGCTTTTGCGGGCGGCGGAGGTATTTGACGTACCGGGACAGCCGGCCCTGGGGGTGCCGAGGGTGACGGTCACGGGCCACAGCCGCGTCCACATCGAGAACCACCGGGGGCTCATCGAGTACGGCCCGGAGGTGATAGGCGTCAGCGCCGGGGACATGACCATAAAGCTCCGGGGACAAAGGTTGGAGATATCCGCCATGAGCGACATGGAGCTTGTGGTCACCGGGGAGATATCGGGCATAGAGCTTGACGTTTAGGGGGGACGGATATGGCGGTGTTGAATTACCTCCTGGGCACTGTCCGGGTGGAGCTGAGATGCAAATACTCAGAGCGGGCGGTGAATATCTGCGCCAGGAACCACGTGGATTTCCGGGACCTTGTGAGAGGCGAGGACGGGGCGGCGGAGATGACCGTGGGCCTTTCGGGGTACGTGACGCTAAGGCGCGTGGCCAAGGAGACCGGGGCCTTCACCGTGCGGCTCATAGGGCGGCGCGGGGCGCCATTCTTCCTTTGGAGGATACGAAAGCGCTACGTGCTTTTGACGGGGATGGCGGTGTGCCTCATGCTCATCGGCTTATCGTCGGTGTATGTCTGGCAGATCGACGTTACGGGGAATGTGACGGTGCCGACCTCGGAAATACTGGCGGCCTTAAGGAGCGAGGGCGTGGACATAGGCACCTGCGTGCTGGATATCCCGGCCCGCAAGGTGGAGAACGACATGCTTTTGAAGGTACCGAAGCTGAGCTTCATCACCCTCAATAACCACGGAAGCCGCCTGGAGGTAATAGTCCGGGAGGAGAGGGAAAAGCCGGAGCTTTACGACCCCGACGTGCCCACCGCCCTCCGGGCCGCGAAGGGGGGCATAATAACGTCGGTGACGGCAAACGAGGGCTGGACCCTGGTCAAGCCCGGGGACACGGTGGCGGCGGGAGACGAGCTCATATCGGCGTATGTGCCCCTGGGCACGGGACGGATAGTCCACGCCGCCGGGAGCGTCAAGGCCCGGACCTGGTACGAGCTCACCGCCTCCATGCCCCTCAAAGCGGTCAAAAAGGAGTACACCGGGGAAAAAACCACCCGGAGAGCAATAATTTTAGGGGGAAAACGGATAAATTTATATATTTCTGGTGGAAATCCATATGGGTTTTGTGATAAAATCATATCATACACCGATACGGTGCTACCGGGGGGCGCGGTGATGCCACTGACATGGGTCAGCGAGGTATACGAGGAGTACGCCCAAATCCCGTACACCATCGACAAAGCGGACGCCGAGCGTATGCTGAAGGCGGAGCTTTTGTATGAGCTTGAAAAGACGGTGGGCGACGGGGCGGTGGTGACGGCGCGGTACGACGTGATACCGGAGGAGGAGCTGGTCACGGTGACGCTGAGGGCCGAGTGCCTGGAGGAGATCGGGACGGAGCACACCTTAAGCGAGACGGAGCTTGGGGACCTCACGGCGAATAACGAAAGCAAAGCGGAATAAACGGGAAAGGTACGTAAGATAAATGACAGATGAGATAATAAGCATAGACAGGATGGAGAACGTGATAAACGTCTTTGGGTCCTTTGACGAAAACCTCCGGCTCATAGAGGCGGAGCTCAATGTCCGGGTCACGGACAGGGAGTCGGAGATACACATCTCCGGGGAGCCCGAGAACGTGATGATGGCAAAGCTTGCCATCGAGGGGCTTATGAAGCTTGCGGCCAAGGGAGAGAATATAGGCGAGCAGAACGTAAGATACGTGCTGGGCCTTGTGAGGACCGGCGAGGACGACAAAATAGGGGAGCTTGCCCGGGACGTCATATGCGTCACCGCCAAGGGCAAGCCCATAAAGGCCAAGACCCTGGGACAGAAAAAATACGTGGACGCCATCATGAAAAATACGGTGACCATCGGCATAGGCCCCGCCGGAACGGGCAAAACTTACCTTGCGGTGGCCGCCGCCGTGGCGGCCTTCCGGGCAAAGACCGTAAACCGCATAATCCTCACCCGCCCCGCGGTGGAGGCCGGGGAGAGATTAGGATTTTTGCCGGGGGACCTGCAGTCGAAGGTGGACCCCTATCTGCGGCCCCTCTACGACGCCCTTTTCGACATGCTGGGGGCGGAGACTTACCAGAAATATTTAGAGCGGGGGGACATCGAGGTGGCGCCCCTGGCCTATATGCGGGGCCGGACCCTGGACGACAGCTTTATAATCCTTGACGAGGCGCAAAATACCTCCCGGGAGCAGATGAAGATGTTCCTGACGCGCCTGGGCTTCGGGTCGAAGATAGTCATAACCGGCGACGAGACGCAGATAGACCTGCCCGCCGACAAGGTCTCCGGCCTTCGGGAGGCGGTGAGGGTGCTGGACGGGGTGGAGGACATAGCCATAAAGCGCCTTTCCTCCGCCGACGTTGTGCGCCACGTGCTGGTCCAGCGCATAGTGGAGGCCTACGACCGCTACGAGCGCGCCCGCCAGAGCGGGAGCAATACGGCGAGACAACCTAAAAAAGGAGACAGAAGATGAACACCGAAGAGGCGATAAAGAAATTAAACGACCTTGAGCTCAAGGAATTTGCCTACGGCCACGCCATGGGTATATTGAGCTACGACGACGAGACCGTGGCCCCGAAGGGCTCCCGGATACCGAGGGGCAAGACCATGGGGGTGCTCAGCGAACTCAGCTATAAGCTCTCCACCGGGGACGAGGCCATGGGGCTTCTTGATTTTCTGAAGGAGCGCTTAGACGAGCTCACGCCGGAGGACAGGCGGCGGGTGGAGATAAGGGACAAGCGCTCAAGGGAGCTGAGGGCCATACCCGTGGAGGAGTATGTGGCCTACACCGAGCTCATAAACGAGGCATCCAACGTCTGGCGGGAGGCCAAAAACGCGTCGGATTACAAGCTCTTCGAGCCGTACCTTGGCAAAATAATCGACGCGCAAAAGCGCTTTGCCTCCCTTGTGGCCCCGGACATGGACCCCTACGATTACTGCCTGGACCAGTACGAGGAGGGGCTTGATCAGGAAAAGTGCGAGGAGTTTTTCGGCGCTCTGCGGGGGAAAATAGTGCCGCTCCTTGACAAAATAAAGGCGGCCCAGCCCATAGATACCTCGTTTTTGGAGGTGCCATTCCCGGTAGACGCCCAGCGGGAGCTTGCGAAAAAGCTCATGGAGACGGAGGGTCTTCCGGAGGAGAACTGTATTCTGGGCGAGGTGGAGCACCCCTTCACTACGGGCTTTTCAAAGTACGATATCCGCATAACCACGCACTACTATGAAAATAACTTCCTCTCCTCCATGTACTCCGTCATACACGAGGGGGGACATGCCCTCTATGACATGCACTCGGACGACAGGTTCGTATTTACTTCCCTTGAGGGCGGCGTGTCCATGGGCGTACACGAGAGCCAGTCAAGATTTTATGAGAACATCATCGGCCGGAGCCGGGAGTTTGTGACCTTTATTTACCCGGAGCTCCTAAGGCTTTGCCCGAAGCTGGCCGCCCACTCCGCCGGGGAGCTGTGGAGGGCCGCCAACGTGGCCAGGCCCAGCCTTATCCGCACCGAGGCCGACGAGCTCACATACCCCTTGCACATCATGGTGAGATACGAGATGGAAAAGGCCATGATGAAGGGGGAGGTGGATACCTCGGAGCTTCCCGGCATGTGGAACGAGCTATATAAGGAGTACCTGGGCGTCGACGTCCCGGACGACAAAAACGGCATATTGCAGGACTCCCACTGGTC
>CANQUO010000118.1 GCA_947627085.1 uncultured Oscillospiraceae bacterium | reverse complement strand
TTACGAAAAAGGAAGCTTAAGCGAATATAAAAAGTGTGTCCAAAAGGGCCGCTCCCGGGCGGAGCGGCCCTTGCCGTATAAAAATGAGTTTACGGGAGGAGTAAAAATGGGCTTTTCCAAGGATTTTCTCTGGGGCGCGTCCTGCGCGGCCTATCAGGTGGAGGGCGGCTTTGACGCCGACGGCAAGGGCATGAGCATATGGGACGAGGCCGTGACTGACCCCAATTTCGCCGCCCACGGCGAGACAGGCAACGTGGCCTGCGATTTTTACCACAAAATGCGCTCCGACGTGGAGCTGATGGCGAAGATGGGCCTTCGCGCCCTTCGCTTTTCCATAAGCTGGTCCCGGGTCATACCCGAGGGGACCGGACAGGTCAACGAGGCGGGGCTTCGGTTTTACTCCGACCTTGTTGACGAGCTTAAAAAGCACAATATTGAGCCTCTGGTCACCCTCTACCACTGGGACCTGCCTCTTGCTTTAGAAAAGCGGGGAGGCTGGGAGAACCCGGAGATTGAGGACTGGTTCGTCGATTACGTGAAGGTGGTCTGCGACGCTCTCTCCGACCGGGTGCGGTATTGGATGACCATCAATGAGCCCCAAATGTTCGTGGGGCTTGGGTACTTCGTTGGCGCTCACCCGCCATGCAAGCGCCTTGACGCCAAAGGGCAGATAGGCGTCACGAAAAACGTCCTGCGCTCCCACGGAAGGGCCGTGAGGGTCTTAAGGGAGCGGGCGAAACTATCTCCCATCATCGGCCTTGCGCCAACGGGGGATGTGTATCTTCCGAAAACGGACAGCCCGGAGGATGTAAAAATTGCCCGGGAGAGATCATTTGACTTTGACAAATACGGCTTTACCATGCAAAATAGCTGGTGGGCCGATCCTATATTCCGAGGCCGCTTCCCGGAGGGGGCGTATAAGACATATCCGGAGGAGATGGCCATATTCAGCCCGGAGGACATGGAGCTTATATCTGCACCACTGGATTTTTACGGCTTCAACGCCTACAAGGGCACGACGCCCCACGATACGCCAAGAGAAATCTACGGCGAGTACGCCTATCAGGGCTCCCCCCGGACCATGAGCGGATGGGAGGTGACGCCGGAGGTCATGTACTGGTCGCCAAAATTCCTCTATGAGCGGTACAAAAAGCCCATCATGGTCACGGAAAACGGCATGGCGGGCATGGACTGGGTGAGCCTTGACGGCGGCGTGCACGATAAGCAGAGAGAGGACTTCCTCCACCGGTATATTTTAGAGCTCAAGAGGGCCGTGGACGACGGGGTGCCGGTCATAGGCTACAACGTCTGGTCCGTCATGGACAACATGGAGTGGAACCAGGGGTATGATATACGCTTTGGGCTAATTTACGTGGACTACCGGACCATGGAGCGGACCATAAAGGACTCCGGATACTGGTATAGGCATGTCATTGAGACAAACGGAGAGGAGCTTTGAGGTGACTGAGGCTGAAATAGGGGCCCTGATGGGCAAATTTTACGCTGAGCGCGAGGCCGCGGACAAGGCGGATAAGCTGGAGCGGTATAAAAGGCTCAACAAATTCGTAAAGCCGGGGCAGATACTGTTCGTGGGCTCCTCCCTCATGGAGCAGTTTCCAATTTTGGAGCTCATTGAGGGGGAAAAGCTCCCGCTTCTCGTTTACAACCGGGGCATCGGCGGATATACCACATCTGAGCTCCGGGCGGCGCTTGAGACTTGCGTATTTGACCTTGCGCCCAAATACATCTTCATCAACATCGGCACAAACGATTTAAACGGGCCGGATTACGTAGAAGGCGAGCTCATGTCCCGGTATGAGGACATACTGAGGGCCATAAGGGAGAGGCTGCCGGATACGAGGATATATATGCTGGCCTACTACCCCACCTGCCCGGAGGTGGGCAACAGGAACCCGTATATCAGGGGACTGTTCCGGCACCGCACCAATGAGCGCATAGAATCGGCAAACCGGGCGGTGAGGGAGCTGGCCGATAAAATCGGCGCTGAGTTTCTTGACCTCAACGGCTGTATAACGGACGAGAAGGGCGATATGCGCCCCGACATTACCGTAGAGGGAATGCACATGTATGCCGACGGGTATAAGCCCATATTGGAGGCCCTTTTGCCTATATTGAGGACACTTGATTGATTACCTGGGGGTGAAACGCGTGAAAAAGACGGCGTTCAATCCGTACCTGCCGGGGTGGGAGTACGTCCCCGACGGGGAGCCACACGTCTTTGACGGGCGGGTGTACGTATTTGGCAGTCACGACCGCTTCGGCGGGGATAAATTCTGCGTGGAAAACTACGTCTGCTGGTCGGCTCCGGTGGACGATCCGGGCGACTGGCGGTGTGAGGGGGAGATATACGACAAGCTCCGCGACCCCCTTTGTACCGGCCCCGACAGGCTCCTTTTCGCGCCGGATGTCTGCCGGGGCCCGGACGGGCGGTACTATCTATACTACTGCTTTGATTTTGAGGGCGTGGTATCCGTGGCCGTCTGCGACACGCCCGCCGGAAAATACGAGTTTTACGGCCACGTCCGCTGGCCCGACGGGACGCTTTTGGGCAGGCGCGAGGGCGACCCCTTTCAGTTCGACCCGGGGCTTTTGAACGACAATGGGAGAATTTACCTCTACACCGGCTTTTGCTCGCCGAACCTCTTCGGGGAGATGAAAAAGGTCCCGGACCGGGGGTGCATGGGGGTGGAGATGGAGCCCGACATGCTCACGGTGAAATCGGACATCCACTTTATCGCCCCCTGCTGGGCTAACGCCGGGGACACGGATTTTGACGGCCACGAGTTTTTCGAGGCCCCGTCCATGCGGAAGGTGGGCGAAAAATACTACTTCATCTACTCCTCCCTTTTGAGCCACGAGCTGTGCTACGCCACCTGCGATACGCCCCTGGGGAGCTTTAAGTACGGGGGGACAATAATCTCCAACGGCGATATTGGCCTTGAGGGCACGGGCCCGGAGGAGGCGTCCAACTACACCGGCAATAATCACGGGAGCATCGTGGAAATAGACGGCCAGTGGTATGTATTCTACCACCGGCATACCAATCGCGGCCAGTTTTCCCGTCAGGGGTGCGCGGAGAGGATCGAGATTTTGCCCGACGGCACCATCCCGCAGGTGGAGATCACCAGTTGCGGATTAAACGGCGAACCGCTTCCCGGGCGGGGCGTTTATGATGCCCGGATCGCCTGCAACCTCATGAGCGCCAAGGGGGCGCGGATGTACCCGGTGGGCGGCCAGATCGAGGACTACCACCCCTATTTCACCCAAGGCCCCGACGGCGTTCAGTACATAGCCAACATGACAAGCGACAGCTTGGCGGTATTTAAATATTTTGACCTCACGGGCATACGGGGCATATCCGTCTGGCTCCGGGGCGCCGGCACGGGCCAGCTTCTGGTAGGGACCTACGTGGAGGAGACGGCACTGGTGTGGATACCGGTGGAGCCCACCGCTGAGTGGACAAAATATTCCGCAACCATTGAGCGCAACTCGCCCTACCCCGTGACACAGCTGTGCTTTGTGTATGTGGGCGAGGGAGCGGTGGATTTTTTGAAATTTGAGCTGGAGGGCGACGGATGAAAATTTCGAATATCAAAATAAACGGCCTTGACTCGCCCTTGGGGTATGACTTCAGCCACGTTACCGTGAGTTGGCGCGTAGAGGCGGCGGAGAGCCAAAAAAGTACACTGAGTGCCGTCACCATTGCGAAGGACCCTGAATTTCGGGACGTCGTCACCGAAAAGGAAGGTAAACTTCCGTGCTCCGGCGTGAGCTTCGACCTTACGCTCTCCCCAAGAAGGCGCTACTTCGTCAAGGTCAGCGTCACCGGGGACGCCGGCGACGAGGCCGAAGGGACCGCGTTTTTCGAGACAGGCAAGCTTGGCGAGAGGTGGGCCGGCAAGTGGATAGGCCAAAGGCCGGCCGACAGCTTCCACCCGGTATTTGAAAAGTCCTTCACCCTCCCCGAAAAGCCCCAGTCCGCGCGGCTCTATATCACCGGTCTTGGGCTTTTTGAGGCGGAGATAAACGGGAAAAAGGTGGGCAATGACCATTTAGCGCCCTTTTTCAACGATTACAACAACGCCGTGCAGGTCTGCGCCTACGACGTGACGGAGCTTTTGGACAAGGAAAACCTCATCGGCGTAAAGCTGGGCAACGGCTGGTGCAAGGGGCGGCTGGGCTACGAGGGGGGCCAGGCACTCTACGGCGACCGCTTCGCGCTAATTGCGGAGCTGCACATAAATTACGGCTCCACCGTGGAGGTGCTGGCCACGGACGAGAGCTGGACCTATCGGCCCTCCCAGATAACCTTCTCCGACATATACGACGGGGAGACGATCGACAGGACCATAAGGGGCGAGAGTGTTAATGCCGTGTGCCTTGACATTCAGAAAAACCTCGTGGACCGGATAAGTCCGCCGCTTACGGAGGAGCTGGAGCTCCCGGTACGCGAAATTATCCACACCCCCGCCGGGGAGACGGTGCTGGACCTCGGGCAGAATTTCTCCGGATTTGTGCGCTTTCACGCGGATCTTTCCTGGGGCACAAAAATCGTACTCACCCACGGGGAGATACTTCAAAACGGCAATTTCTATAACGACAACTACCGCACGGCCAAGGTCCGTGTGGAGTACGTATCCGGCGGGGTAAACGAGTGGGTGAGCCCCACGTTTACCTACATGGGGTTCAGGTATGTGAAGGTGGAGGGCTGGCCGGACGAGCTCCGCGCCGAGGACTTCCGGGGCGTGGTGCTGCATTCCCATATGGAGCGCACGGGCTATCTTGCGACCGGGCGGCGGGACGTGAACAGGCTAATTGAAAACGGCCTCTGGGGCCTTCGGTCAAACTTCGTTGACATGCCCACGGACTGCCCACAGCGGGACGAGCGGCTGGGCTGGACCGGGGACGCCCAGGTCTTTGCCCCCACGGCCAGCTTCTTCATGGACACGCGGGCCTTTTACCGTAAATTCCTCTGGGATATGCGCCTTGACCAGGTAAAGCACGGGGGCTCCGTGGCGGCGTATCTTCCCAACTTCGGCGTGGCCCCCGGCGGGGCCGCCGTCTGGGCTGACGCGGCGACGTTTATACCGGATACCGTCTATGAGGCCTTCGCCGACGAGGGACTTTTGCGTGAGCAGTACCCCCTCATGCGCGACTGGGTGGACTGGATTACCCGGTGCGACATTGAGCGCCACGGGCGGGAGACGTATCTATATGACTGCAACTTCACCTTCGGCGACTGGCTGGCAATGGACGGCGTCACGGACCAGAGCATGAAGGGCGGCACCGAGGACGGGTATGTGGGGTGCGTGTACTACTACGCCTCCACGGTCAAGACCGCCCGGGCCGCTAAAGTGCTGGGGTATATGGAGGACGCTGAAAAATACGAAAAGCTTGCCGAGAACATAAAGGCCGCCGTTTTGAATGAATACTTCACCCCGGCGGGCAGGCTGGCGGTCACAACTCAGGCCGGGTACATAATCGCCCTGAAATTCGGCCTTTACCGGGACAGGGAGGCCCTTATAAGGGGGTTTCGGGCGAGGCTGAAGCTTGACGGCTTCAGGATAAAATGCGGCTTTGCCGGAGCGCCGCTTCTCTGCGAGACGCTGGCGGAGAACGGCATGGGGGACATTGCCCTTCACATGTTCCTGTCCCACGACTTTCCAAGCTGGCTCCACTGCGTGGACCTGGGGGCCACCACCATCTGGGAGCGGTGGAACTCGGTGCTGGACGACGGCTCCATATCCGGCACCGGCATGAACTCCCTCAATCACTACGCCTACGGCTCCGTTATAAATTACGCCGTCCGGCACCTGGCGGGGCTCCGCCCGGCGGCTCCGGGATATAAGAAAGCGGTGATAGAGCCCACAGTCGACGCGAGGCTGGGGCACATGGAGTGTGAATATCTCTCCCCCTACGGCAAATACGCCGTGAGCTGGAAGATAGGAGATACCGGCGAGCTCAGCGTACATGTCACCGTGCCCTTTGACTGCGAGGCCGAGCTCAGACTCCCGGAGCGGGAGGCGGAGACGCTCTCCCCCGGCAAGCACGATATAGTCTACACTCCCGACCGGGACTACCGGTGCGTATACACTTGGGATTCGCTTCTCGGCGACGTGGCCGGGGACAGTGAGGCCGTGAAGCTCCTGCGGGACGTCCTGCCGCCCCTTGCCGCCATGGCGGAGGGAGGAAACGTGGAGGACCTGGGCCTTACGCTCCGGGAGCTTCGGGATATGCCCTGGCTGGGACTTGGGGCCGAGAACGTGACGCGGGCGGCGGGCGCCTTATTTGAGCTTAAATACATAAAGGAGGACTGAAAAATGATAGACCTTAAAGCCCGACCCTTTTATTTAAACGACGAACAGATAAAGTGGGTGGAGGAGACGCTGTCCTCCATGACACTCCGTGAGAAGGTGGGGCAGGTATTTTGCCCCATGGGGTACGCCAGCGACGACTCCTCCCTCCACCACACCGTGGCGGAGCTGGGGGTTGGCGGCATGATGTACCGCC
Source organism: uncultured Oscillospiraceae bacterium (assembly GCA_947627085.1). Classification (GTDB taxonomy): domain Bacteria; phylum Bacillota; class Clostridia; order Oscillospirales; family Oscillospiraceae; genus RUG626. The sequence goes on along the minus strand of CANQUO010000118.1, from coordinate 137 downwards.
CCGGCGCGGCGGCGGAAATACAGAGTACCCATCGGCGGATACAGGAGATGGCGAAGATACCGCTTCTCTTGGCGGCCAACACCGAGTGCGGCGGCAACGGCCTTGCCTTTGAGGGCGTGAGCCTCGGCGCGCCAATG
>CANQUO010000117.1 GCA_947627085.1 uncultured Oscillospiraceae bacterium | reverse complement strand
CGTGGTCTAGGCCACGGCGGTTTTATTTTCAGGACGAAAAATCAATTAAACGGAGGTCCATTATGCGCTTTACTAAAATGCAGGGAGCCGGGAACGACTTCATACTTATTGAAAATCTGGACGGGAGCATCGACCCGGAGAACTATCCGCGACTGGCGGAGAGGCTTTGCGCCCGGAGGCTGTCCATCGGCGCGGATGGGCTCATGATACTTGAAAAGCCCCGCGATAAGGGCGACGTGCGCATGGCCTTTTATAACTCCGACGGGTCCGTTGGGGAGATGTGCGGCAACGGGGCCCGGTGCGTCTCCCGCTACGCTCTGGAGCACGGCTTCGGCCGGGGAGGGGAGGTCAGCATCGAGACCACCGCCGGCCTCGTCACGGGAAGGTGCGTTTCAAAGCGCATGTACACCGTGCGGCTCAACGACCCCAGCGTCATTGACCTTCACCGGAGCGTGGAGGTGGAAGGCGTGGAGTACGACTGCGCGTATCTTGAGCTGGGGGACCCCGGCATACCCCACTGCGTGGTGCTTTGTGACAGCTGGCGGGAGATGCCGGAAAACAATCTTCGTGAGCTATGCCGGAAAATACGCTGGTACGAGGGTTTTCCGAAAGGGGCCAACGTGACCTTCTGCCGGGTAGACAGCGAGAACAGCGTGGACGCCCGGACCTTCGAGCGGGGAGTGGAGGACTTCACCCTGGCCTGCGGCACGGGGTGCGGCTCCACCGTCACGGCCCTGACGCTCCTGGGGCTGGTCTCCGGCGTCAATACGAGGATAACCATGCCCGGCGGGACACTCTACGTCACCGTGGACATTGAGGGCGGCGCCGCTCGCAACATCATGCTCACCGGCCCCACCACGCTGGTGGCCGAGGGAGAGGTACTGGACGAGGAGCTGTGAGGGATATGGCGGAGATAAGGCCGCTTTCTGACGCGGACGGGGAGCTTATTCGCAATTGCCCGGACCTTTTGCTGAGGGTGAAGGGAAAGCGGGCGGAGCTGGAGATTGAGTCCGGGGAGATGTTTGAGCGGCGGGCTCTCTTTGAGGGCTTGTCCGGCGTGGAGGACGGGGAATATTGCCTTACCGGGGCGGACGTCGCGACCGCCCCCGGCGGCGGATACGCGCTGACCGGGGAAATACGGGACGAGGCGTGGCGGGTGACGGGCGGCCTTGCGATGGCCTTTGAGGGCGCGTCGGTGGAGCTTCGGGCCTTCAGGCCCGGAGAGCCGCTTAACGGTAAGCCCTGGGAGCGGCTTTTGTGGCTTGCGTGGGATATGGCGGAGGCCAATGCCGCCGGTGTGGAGCTTAGCGGCGGCCCGGAGCTCATTATGCTCATACGGGAGCTGTGTGAGTTTTCAAAATTGGCGGGATACTGCGGCGGGGAAGGGCGGGGGAAGTCCGCCTTTCCGATTTTGAAGGGATATACGGCAAAGCTCGGATATAAGGAGCTTACGGACCTTTTTACAAAGGCGGAGACGGCGCGGGACGGGAAAAGAGCGGCGGATAAGCTGTTATCGAAGCTCAACGCCTCCAAATATGAGCCGCTGTGGCGTAAGCTCAGCGGCCGCCTTGCCGCCTCGTGGGAAGGGCTCAAGTCCCGGGCGGAGACGTATATCGCGCCGGATGCGCTGAGCGCGGCGCGGGAGCGGGCGCGCGGTCTTTTGAAGGCCCGTGGCTACACGGGGGAGTATCCGGATTTTGTGAGAACAGGCCCAATCGCGGGGGTGCGCCTTGGGAACGCTTACGGGCAGATGTATTTTGTGGGCCCGGAGAGGAGGGCGGTATTTCATATCCACTGCGTGGAGCGGTACGACGGGAGCGGAATTTACATAGACCATATCTGCGGGACGCGGATATTGAGAAAGGGCGAGGAGGCTGGGGATATATGGTCGTGCCTCTTTGACGGCGGCGGGTACAGGCTTGCCGGGGCGGTGAGGGCCGTCGACGGCGAGCCGGAGCTGACGGCGGACATAGCCGTCAGGCGCGCGGAGCTCATGAGACTTACGAATGAGGAGCGGGACGCCGCCGGGGACCGGAGGACGGACAGGAGAGGATGGGGACTTATCTTCGCCGTCTGCGCCGCTATGGGACTTCTTTTCGGGGCGGCGATAACTCTGGCGGCGGCGCTGGTCGCGGCGCTCATAGGCCTTGCGCTCTCGGGGCCCTCCGAGGTCCTGCCCCTGTTGGGGACCATCCCCTGGTGGGCGGTGTTCGCGCTCTCAGCCGCGATCTTCGCTGTCTCCATGGCCGCGGTCATGACCGGACTGGGCCGGAAGTAGCGGTGCCGTGGCGCTTATACGGGACGCAATCGATAATTGACGGGATGTAAAAATAAAATTGACGGGATGCAAAGTGAAAGCGGTTTTCTTTTCCCGGGGAAAATGATAGATTATAAAGGGGAGACGGATATGCTACCGGAAAAGCTGAGCGAGCTTAGAAAAAAGAAGGGACTTTCCCAGATAGAGCTGGCGGAGACGCTGAACGTCTCACGTCAGGCCGTGTCCAGATGGGAGACGGGGGAGGCGGCGCCGAGCCTGGAAAACTTAAAATGTCTGAGGGACCTTTATAACGTGTCCCTCGACTATCTGGTGTGCGACGGCGAGGAACCGGTGAGAAGCGAGCCCGAGCCGGAGGCCGTGGAAATCGTGAAGGCCGAACTGCCCCGCCCCCGGCGCGCGATTTGGGCGTTTGTCTTTGCGGTAACCGCGCTTGCCATTTCCGTCGCGGCCCTGCTCTTGACGCTGATGCCCCGCCTTGCGGCGGCGGGAGAGCCTAAAGTGTTGTTCGACCCGATCCCCGGACAAAATGACCTCGTTGCTGATAATTCTCCATCTGCTAAAGACGAGCATCTTTTAATTACCCGGGGAGCGCTGTTCGCTGACGCCGAGGCGGTGCTTCGCGGGTGAAATAAATTATGAATGGGAGGCTCGGTTATGGGGCGGTTTTTTGCCTTTTTGAACAGGACGGGACGTCTCTGCCTGCTGGTTTTATCGGTGTGCTTTGTTTTCACGTCCTGCCGGCGCGCTGGCGGGGGCGAGCCGGGGGAGACGCAAGGGGACATACCGAGCGTCCAAAATCCGAGCGATGCCGCTCACTATGAATCCCTGCCGCAGGAGCCGGTCAAGCTGCCTTTTGAGACGACTATCGACATGACCCCGTCCTTTTCCGAGGAAGTGCCCGCATTTGATAAGTCCTCGGATCAATTCAGCCTGACCACAAACGGACTTGACAATGGGGAATACAGCTCGTCCGAGGATACGTTTCGGCTCCCGGCTGAGTATAAGACGATGCTCCTCCACTGCACCTGGGTTCGCGCCGGAAAGAGCGTTTATATAGGGTTTCTCAGCGAAGAGACAGGCGAGGTCTATACGCTTTCATTTGCGGGAGGCACAGCGGCCGGTACCGTCTCTCTCGACCCGCTCCCGCCGGGGAGGTATAAGGTCATATTGTACTCAAGCAACAATGAAAATGTTCTCGCTGTTTTGGCGTACCAGTTCCGGTAAACACCGACAGGCCCCGCGCGTTCCGTTAAAATATGAAACCTCGCCCGCTACGACCGGAAATTGACAGGCCGCGGCGGACGAGGTTGCTTTTTTAAAAAAATCTGCTATCATATAAAGAGGGGGACGGGGCGCAACCGATAGTTGACGGGATGTAAAGTAAAAGCGGTTTTCTTTTCCAGCGGAAAATGATAGATTACAAAGGGGAGACGGATGTGTTACCGGAAAAGCTGAGCGAGCTTCGAAAAAAGAAGGGTCTTTCCCAGATAGAGCTGGCGGAGACGCTGAACGTCTCCCGCCAGGCCGTCTCCAAGTGGGAGACGGGGGCGGCGTTGCCGAGCGTGGATAACCTGCTGAGCTTGAGGGAGCTCTATAATGTGTCGCTGGACGAGATGCTGGACGACCGGGAGGGGCCGGAGAACATCGCGCCGGTTGAGCCGGAGAGCCGTGGATCGGAGACCTCCGCCACCGTCCGCCGGTTGCGCCGGGCGCTGTGGGCCGTCAGCGTGGCGGCCGTCATAGCTTCCGTTGCGGCGATCGTGTCGATCTCCATGCTTATCCCGCCGGCGGAGAGGGATAGCTCAGGCCGAAATCCCCTTGACATAATTGACGGTGAGTCATACTTATATGGCGAGGACGGAAAGCCATTGGAGGGAGAAAGCCTCGACGGTTACGACATTAATTATTTTGACTGCGAGCCTGCGGGACCTTGGAATGGAGGGGTGTCAGAATGAGAAGAAGATTACTGGGAGCTGTCGCTATCATATTATTATTTCTCTGCTTTGATATTCCGGTTTTGGCCGTTGAAACAAACTCGCGTACTGGGATTATGGCGACCGAGCAGTTTGGATTTTATGTGCAGAAAAATTCAGCAAGTCAATACAAAATGGGACTTAACCTTGAAAGCGGAGAAACCGTGACAATCAAGGGCTCTTATTCTCCCTTTTCCGCGTCTGTGAAATATGGATTTATTGCGCCGGGCGGCCTTTTTTACGGTGCAGATGCCGAGGACGGAGCTCTTGATTATATATTCACAGTAGGAAAAAGAGGAACGTACTATTTCACCGTTGTTAACAACTCCAACGTTCCTGTCAGCGCGAACGGGTATATAAATTATCCCGGAGCATCGCTTTGGATGCCAAGTCGGTGGTCCACGGATAAGATAAAGAAATGACGCGGCTGATCGCCATGCCTTATACACTGATTATTTTTGCGGGAGGTGGAATTTGCCATGATGATGTTTAGCGCTCCGTATAGCTGATGGGAGTGGGAAATTTGCGTAAGATCGAGCGGGAGAGGCGTCCAGCCTTACGGCGGAGAGGAGCATTCATATGAGTAAAACAAGGAAGATCGTTATTATTGCGGTGAGTGTTATCGCGGTGGTGGCGGTTGCCGCGACGGTGGCGTATTTTCTCCTCAGACCGCCATCCTCACAGACCACGAAGATAGACCTGCACATGTACGGGGTGGCCTTGACCGAAGAGGGGGAGACCTATAAAGGTGTTGAGTTCGACATTACCGGGGAGAAGGTGAATCATAGCGGGGAGGAGGACAGCGACCTTGACCTGAGTATAAGCTTCCCAACGGGCTATGAGCCCTTCACCCACGCCAAGACTGAGGGGCACATGATTCCAATAAAGCTTCCGGACTATTACATCTCCTCATTTTTGGCGTATATCCCGGAAAAGAACGACACGAAGATATTCGACATCGGACTGAGCACAGAGCTTAAGTACTGCATCATTGAGTGCGTATCCGGGGGCGAAAACTATAAATACATAGTGGGCTCCGTATCCCAGGACTTCGACACGGAGGAGATCATGGAGTTCTTTAAGGACATTGTGGAGAAATGAGGCAGTATTAACAATCAAAACGCCTCGGCGGCGTCCTAAGAAAGCCGTGTATCGGCCGGGAGGCAAAAGCTGACGGGAGCGGGAAATTTGCGTAAGATCGAGCAGGAGAGGCGTCCAGCCTTGCGAAGGAAAGGAGTGTTCATATGAGTAAAACAAAGAAGATCGTTATTATCGCGGTGAGTGTTTTCGCGGTGGCGGCCGTGCTGGTGGGGCTGGCCTTCTGGTATCGGGTATATCACCCGAGCATATATCTGACCGTGGGCCTTGGCAACCGTGACAGCGAGGACTATCACAGCGAGCTTATCGAGGTGGTGATAGGCGGGAGAGAGGGCGTTCCGGTGGCGAAGGGCATACGGGAGGAATTAAGTAAGCTTCAGGACTGGAACAACGGGGTAGACGCGCTCCTCTCCACGTACAGGACAAACACGCCTTACGACATACGTGTTTCCGGTAAGACTGAGGGCGGGAAGATAACGCTGAGATATGAGGGCCGCGTCACCGGGGAAAACGGCGAGAAGCGGGATATACTGGAGGAGATGACCTTCAATATCCCGGTGCGTGAGAAGGATTTTAAGCTCCCGGTGGCGTAGACGGAAAATCAGTATACAGAGTATACAGAGCTGACGGGACATTATACGGGCGTCTCCGGCCGGGAGGGCGGGGGCGCCGATTTTATGGATTGAATAATTTGCACGAAGCGGACGGGGGAATTGCAAATCGGGGTTGTGTAACCCTCCAAAAAGGGGGAAATGTGCAATTTTGCGGTTGACAAGGGGCAAACACGGTCATATAATACCACGTGAAAGGGCAATGGTGCTTTTCTTCATGAAAGCCGTTGCCCTTTTTTAGTGGATATGATATACTTCAAAAAAGCTTTATATTTGAAAGGAGCTATCCATATGAGTCATTACACAAAGGAAGATATCATCCGCATGGTGGAGGAGCAGGATGTTGAGTTCATCCGTATGCAGTTTACCGACATCTTCGGACAACTGAAGAACGTGGCCATCACCAAGAGCCAGATACAGAAGGCCGTGAACAACCAGATAATGATCGACGGAAGCTCCATCGAGGGCTTTGTGCGTATCCACGAGTCCGACCAGTACTTATATCCGGACCTTGACAGCTTCACCGTCCTGCCCTGGAGGCCCCAGTACGGCAAGGTGGCGCGGCTTATATGCGACGTATATAACCCGGACGGCACGCCCTTCGTGGGAGACCCCAGGGGGGTGCTGAAGAAGGTACTTAAGAAGGCCGCCGACATGGGGTACAGCTTCAATGTGGGCCCCGAGTGCGAGTTCTTCCTCTTTGAGACAGACGACGAGGGCCGTCCCACCACCAAGACGGGCGACGAGGCCGGTTACTTCGATTTAGGGCCTCTCGACCACGGCGAGGGCACCCGGCGTGAGATTTGCCTGAACCTGGAGGCCATGGGCTTTGAGATCGAGGCCAGCCATCACGAGGTGGCCGCCGGCC
>CANQUO010000116.1 GCA_947627085.1 uncultured Oscillospiraceae bacterium | reverse complement strand
TGTACACCCGCTGGGCGGAGCGCCACGGCTATAAGTACACCATCCTCGACTACCTTGACGGCGAGGAGGCGGGGATAAAATCCGCCACCATCAAGATAGACGGCGACAACGCCTACGGGTATTTAAAGAGCGAGAGCGGCATACACCGCCTTGTGCGCGTAAGCCCCTTCGACGCCTCGGGCCGCCGTCACACCAGCTTCGCCGCGGTGGAGGTCATGCCGGAGATAACCGACGACTCCGAGATAGAGATAAGGGACGAGGACATCGAGATGCAGGTCTACCGCTCCTCCGGAGCCGGCGGTCAGAAGGTCAACAAGACAAGCTCCGCCGTGCGCCTGATACACAAGCCCACGGGCATCGTTGTCTCCTGCCAGGTGGAGCGCAGTCAGTTCCAGAACCGGGACAGCTGTATGACCATGCTGAGGGCGCGCTTAGCCGAGATCAAGGAGCGGGAGCACCTGGAGAAGATCGAGGACATAAAGGGCGTCCAGATGAAGATCGAGTGGGGCAGTCAGATACGCTCCTACGTTTTCATGCCCTACACCCTGGCCAAGGACCACCGCACCGGATATGAAAACGGCAACATCACCGCCGTCATGGACGGCGACCTGGACGGCTTCATCAACGCGTACCTCGCCATGAAGGCGGAGGCGTAAAAAAAGAAGGAGGGCGGCGGATGGACAGACCGTACACCATAGCGGAGCTTCAAAGCATCACCGAGCCCATATTTCGGGCCAACGGCGTCCGCCGCGCCGTGCTCTTCGGCTCCTACGCGAAGGGTTGCGCCACAACGCGCAGTGATGTGGACCTTTTTGTGGACAGCGGACTTCGGGGCCTTAAGTTTTTCGGCCTTTTGGAGGACCTGACAGACGCGCTGGACGCGGACGTGGACCTTATAGAGGCGTCCCAGCTCGCCACCGGCTCCCCGGTAGCCGGGGAGATAGGCAGAAGCGGGGTGACGATTTACGGACAGTAGAGACCTGAAGGTAGTGAAAAAGCTCCTTTCACACGTGGAGTCGATACTGGAATACACCGGACAATGCGGGTGCCTTGAGGATTTTCAGTGTAACAGGATGCTGGTGGAGGCCACGGTTTTCAACCTTATGCAGATCGGTGAGCTTGCGAAGTTCTCCCTGGGAGATGAGGCGAAGGCCAGTATTCCGTCTGTTCCCTGGCGGCAAATCTACGGTATGCGCAACCGCATCGTCCACGGATACGAGGGCGTAAACATGTCCATCGTATGGGACGTGGTCAAAAACGATATCCCCGCTTTGAAAAAGGAGCTGACTTGCGCCATAGAAAACGCGGCGCAATAAATAAAGGGACGTCCGGCGGGGCGTCCCTTTCATTATATCTCGGTATCAGATCGCGTGCGCCGGGGATCGGCGGCCAATATCTTTTCCCACTCTTCCACCGACTCCTCAACGCTGCCTTCGGTGGAGACGGTCTGAAGTCCGGGGATGGCGGAGAGCTTATCTAAGGAAAAATCCGCCTCGTCGGCAAGGTACCGGCGGCACATTTCGGCGTAGTCGGGCCTTGGCTGGGCGTCCTCCCGGTCAAGGCACCGGTGGAGGCGCTTCCCGTCGGGCAGGGTCAAATACACGGGACGGACCACGGCCTCGCCGAAAGCGTCAATAAAAGAGCGGACGCCCTCAAGGGTGGTTATCAGGATGTAGTCCCGCTCATTCTCCAACTCAAATTTCGGCGTAAAATAGGTCCACAGGCCCTGGACCGTGTGGTATTCACGCTTTTCGATTATTTTTCCCTGGCGCTCAAGGCGCCGAAGCTCCGCGTCCGTGACGAAAAAGTAATTTTCGCCGCTCACCTCCCCCTCCCGCATGGGACGGGTGGTGCAGGGGATTATGGGCGTCAGCTTATCACGGTATTTTTCCAGCACCGCCTTATAGAAGGTGTCCTTCCCGGAGCCGCTCTTGCCAACTATACAAAATATCCTGCTCATATGACCGCACCTTTACAAAAGCTTAAAATCATCGCAAAACGGCCTACGCCGTCAACTGGTGGCAGTATTCCCTCGGCGTCACCCCGTACTCCGCCTTGAACGCCCGGTAAAAGCCGGTGTAGTCTCCAAAGCCCACCTCGGACCAGACGTGGCTGGGCTTTACGCCCTGGGCCATGAGCTGGCGGGCTATGAGCAGGCGCTTTTTCATTATGTACCGGTGGACGCTGGTGCCGACGATCCTGGCAAACTCGTGGCTTAAGTGGTATTTGCTCACGTAAAAGCGGTCGGCCAAATCCTCTAAGCTCAGCTCCTCGGTGTAGTGCCCGCCGATGTACTCCACCACCTCGCTGACCACCTGGCCGCCCCGGGTCAGGTCCTCCTCGCTCCCGGCGGCCTTCTCGGCTATGCGGTTTATCTCCACCAAAAGCTGTGTGAGCAAACACTCGGGCATGAGCTCCCCGCCGAAGCCCCCCTCCTGGAGCTCCCCGTAGAGCCGGCCTATAAGGTCGTATACACGCCGCTGGTCCTCCGGGGACATGTGGAGCTGGTTGCGGTATCTGGGCGAGGCCGGGTCAAGACAGCTCATAAGGTCCGTGTGCCTTGTGCTGAGGCGCTTCACCGCCCGGGGGTCCACCCAGAGGACGTACCGCTCGTATACCTCCCGCTCCGTCTTTATGTGGACCTGGTGGAGCTCCCGGGGAGAGATGAGGAGCACGTCCCCCGGCACCACTTTGTAGAGCTTGCTCTCGATGGTGTAGGTCACATCGCCTGTTATGAGGAAGTATATCTCGTAAAAATCGTGGTGGTGGAGCTTGACCTTTTTAAGATAGGAATCCCGCTTATACTGGAGCTCAAAGTCCGGACGCTTCATTTTCTGACTGGGATCGAAGGACCCCGGCTCAAAGGCCATATGACACACCTCCCCGCCGCCGGGCGGTTTTTTCTCTTTTATTCAATCATAAAGCCGGTGACGAAAAAAGTCAATGAAAATCGCCGCAAGTTTTGCAATGTTATACCGCAAAAATTGATATATCCCCCAAAAAGTAAAAATATATAATTAACTTGTAGTTTTTTTCAAAATAGTATGGCAATGCTTGTACAGTTCTGCTATAATAGACGATAGCATAATGTCCCATATTGGGCAAACAACATAAAAAATCATTTTTCAGGAGGAGAGGCTTATGGAAAGGTTAAATTACGAGGTCCTGCAAAAATCCGGCTATGACGGATACATACTGAGGGACGCCCCCGAGAAGGTAATGCAGTTCGGCGAGGGCAACTTCCTTCGCGCCTTCGCCAACTACTGGTTCGACGTGGCCAACGAGAAGGCCGGATGGAACGGCAAGTGCGTTCTTGTCCAGCCCATAGCCATGGGCCTTACCAAGCTCATGAACGACCAGGAGGGCCTTTACACCCTCTATCTTCGCGGCAATGAGAACGGCGAGAAGATCGACCGCAAGCGCGTCATCTCCTCCGTCTCCCGGTGCCTGAACCCCTACGAGAAGGAGGGGTTTGAGGCCATGATGGAGCTGGCCGTGAGCCCCGACCTTGAGTACGTGGTCTCCAACACCACCGAGGCCGGCATCGTCTACGACCCGGCCTGCGCTCTCGACGACGAGCCCTGCTCCTCCTTCCCCGGGAAGCTCACCCAGGTGCTCTATAAGCGCTATAAGGCCGGACAGGGCGGCCTTGTTATACTCTCCTGCGAGCTCATCGACAATAACGGCAAGGAGCTTTTAAAGTGCGTCAACCAGTACATCGACCAGTGGGGCCTTGAGGAGGGCTTTAAGTCCTACGTCAACAATGACTGCACCTTCTGCTCCACCCTGGTCGACCGCATAGTCCCGGGCCGCATCCGCGACGCCGCCGAGGTGGCGAAGCTTGAGGAGATAAACGGCTATCACGACGATCTTATCGACGTGGGCGAGGTATTCGGCGTGTGGAACATCGAGGGCCCTGAGTGGCTTGAGGAGAAGCTCCCCTTCAAGAAGGCCGGCCTCAACTGCCCCGTCGTCCCCGACGTGACCCCCTATAAAAAGCGCAAGGTCCGCATCCTCAACGGCGCCCACACCGGCTTTGTCCTTGGCGCGTACCTGGCGGGATTCGATATCGTCCGGGACTGCATGGAGAACGACACCGTCCGGGGCTTCATGAACAAGATGCTCTATGACGAGGTCATACCCACCCTGCCCCTTGACAAGAAGGACCTTACGGACTTCGCCGCCGCGGTGCAGGACCGGTTCAACAACCCCTTCGTAAATCACGAGCTCATGAGCATCAGCCTCAACTCCACCTCCAAGTGGCGCGCCCGCAACATGCCCAGCTTCCTTGAGTATGTGGACCTGAAGGGCGAGCTTCCTCCCTGCCTCACCGCCAGCTTCGCGGCCTATATCGCCTTCTACTCCACCGATATCCAGGAGCTTAACGACAAGGGCCTTGTGTGCAAGCGAGCCAAGGGCAACACCTACGTCTGCTCCGACGACCGCTGGGCGCTGGAATTTTACTGGGAGCACAGGAACGACTCAGATGCCGACCTTGTCCACGCCGTTATGACAAACGAGCAGATGTGGGGTCAGGACCTGACTCAGGTCCCCGGCTTTGAGAAGGCCGTTGTGGAGATACTGGGCAAAATAAGGACCGAGGGCACCCTGGCCGTCTACGCCGACGCCGTCAAGTGAGGTGACGCCATGACTGACTTTATCCACATAAACCCAAAGGACAACGTGGTGGTGGCCCTTCACCCCATTTCAAAGGGCACGGTCTTTGAGGGGGACGGTTACTCCGTCGCAGCCGCCACGGACATACCCCAGGGCCACAAGATGACGCTGACCGCCCTCTCCGAGGGGGACCAGGTCATAAAATACGGCTTCTCCATCGGCCACGCCACGGAAAGCGTGGGGGTGGGGGAGTGGATACATACCCACAACATGCGCACGAACCTTGAGGGGGAGCTGGAGTACACCTACAACCCCAACGTCCACTTCCCGGAGAAGCTGGAGGCCCCCACCTTCATGGGCTACCGCCGGAAGGACGGCCGGGCCGCCATACGCAACGAGATATGGATAATCCCCACCGTGGGGTGCGTAAACGACGTGGCCAAGGCGCTGGTGCGGGAAAATCAGGACCTGGTCGCCGGCACCATTGACGGGCTTTACACCTTCACCCACCCCTTCGGCTGCTCCCAGACCGGCCACGACCACGCCCAGACGAGAAAGCTCCTGGCCGCCCTCACCCGCCACCCCAACGCCGGCGCGGTGCTGGTGCTCAGCCTCGGGTGCGAAAATCTCACCCACGAGCAGTTTTTAGCGGAGCTTGGCGACTACGACCCGGACAGGGTGAAATTCCTCACCTGCCAGGAGGTGGACGACGAGCTTGAGGCCGCACGGCCCATTTTGGAGGAGCTCGCCGCCTACGCGGGCGGGTTTAAGCGCGAGCCCATCCCCGCAAGCGAGCTTGTGGTGGGCATGAAGTGCGGCGGCTCCGACGGCCTTTCCGGCATCACCGCCAACCCCACCGTGGGGCGGTTTTCCGACTTGCTCGGCGCAATGGGCGGCTCTACGGTGCTCACCGAGGTCCCCGAGATGTTCGGCGCGGAGGGCTTTTTGCTGGACAGATGCGTCAATGAGGAGGTATTCCACAAGGCCGTCAACATGATAAACGGCTTTAAGGACTACTTCATCCGCCATAACGAGGTGGTCTACGATAACCCCAGCCCCGGCAACAAGCAGGGCGGCATCACCACATTGGAGGACAAGTCCTGCGGCTGTGTCCAGAAGGGCGGCTCCGCCCCCATCATGGACGTCATAGGCTACGGCGAGCCCGTAGTGACAAAGGGCCTCAACATGCTCTACGGACCGGGCAACGACCTTGTGTCCGCCACGGCCACCTCATCCTCTTCACCACCGGGCGGGGCACGCCCTTCGGCGCCCCGGCCCCCACCATGAAGCTCGCCACCAACACGCCCCTCGCCACGAAGAAATCCACCTGGATAGACTTCAACGCCGGCGTGGTGGCCGACGGGACCCGTACCATCGACGAGGCCGCCCACGACCTTATGGACCTTGTCCTTGAGGTCGCCTCCGGCAAAAAGACCTGGGCCGAGAAGAAGGGGTTCCGGGAGATCTCCATCTTCAAGGACGGCGTGGTCCTCTAAAACATATGCTTTCGGTCCGCCTCTGGGGGGAGGCCCTCCGGATCATAAAAGATTATAAAAAAGGAAGGGATAACCCCCGTGGCAACTTTCGCCTCGAAAAAGGACGAGGCCTTCAGGCAGTACGCCCTGACGGCCTCGCCCATGCGGCTCCTCTTGTCCATCTGCACGCCCCTGGCGCTCTATCAGGCGCTCCAGTCGGTGTTCAAGATAATAGACTCTCTGATGGCCTCCCACATAAGCTCCAACGCCGCCTCGGCCATCTCCGCCATCGCCCAGATAACGGCGATGATATCCGCCATCGGCACGGGCCTCGCCTCCGGCGGAAGTATAAAGATATCCGAGGCCTACGGCAGGGGCGACTATGACATGGTCCGCCGCCGCGTGGCCTCCATCTACACCGTGTCCGTCATAGCCAGCGCCGCCGTGGCGCTTATACTGGTGCCCTTTGCCGAGCCCTTCCTGCGGCTCCTGCGTACGCCGGAGGAGCTCATAGCCGAGGGCGCGGGCTACTTCCGGGTGGAGATAATAAGCCTCATCGTGAGCTTCCTCGGCAACGTCTACATAGCCATCGAGAAAAGCCGTGGCCACACAAAGCGCATAATGTTCTTAAATTTCGCGGTCATCGCCCTGAAGCTGGCCCTCTCGGCCTACTTCGTCTACGTCCTTGAGGCCGACTCCGTCATGATCGCCGTGGCTACCCTCATCTCCCAGTCCGCCGTAATACTCTTCGCCGCCGTCACCATGCCCGGGGACGAGGGGGCCTTCCGGTTCTCCGTGAAGAACATCTCCTTTAAAAAGAAGGTCATACTCCCGGTGCTGGACGTG
>CANQUO010000115.1 GCA_947627085.1 uncultured Oscillospiraceae bacterium | reverse complement strand
GTATGCCCTCGCCGGTCTTGGCGGAGATGGGACATACTATGGTGTCGCCGCCCCACTCCTCGGGGACGATGTCATACTCGGTGAGCTGTTGCTTTATCCTCTCGGGGTTGGCGCCGTGGACGTCCATCTTGTTTATGGCCACGACGATGGGTATTTTCGCCGCCTTGGCGTGGTTTATGGACTCCACGGTCTGGGGCATGATGCCGTCGTCCGCGGCGACCACAAGTATGGCTATATCCGTGGCCATTGCCCCGCGGGCGCGCATGGAGGTGAAGGCCTCGTGGCCCGGGGTGTCAAGGAAGGTCACGGGCGAGCCGTTGACCATTACCCGGTAGGCGCCGATGTGCTGAGTTATGCCGCCGGCCTCGCCGGAGGCCACGTGAGTGGAGCGTATCTTGTCCAAAAGCGAGGTCTTGCCGTGGTCCACGTGGCCCATGACCACCACCACGGGGGCCCGGGGCTTTAAGTCCTCGGCCCGGTCCTCGGAGTCGTCGATAAGGCGCTCCTCGATGGTGACCACCACCTCGCGCTCCACCTTGCAGCCGAGCTCCATGGCGACTAAGGCGGCGGTGTCGTAATCAATGGTGTCGGAGACGGAGGCCATGACGCCCATCTTGATAAGGGCCTTCACCACCTCGGCTCCCGTCTTTTTCATCCGGGATGCAAGCTCCCCGACGTTTATCTCGTCGGGTATCTGGACCTTCACCGGGGCCTTCTTGGCCACCTCGAATTGGAGCCTTCTCAGGCGGTCCCGCTCCTCCTGACGGCGCTTGGCCGACCTGTCCGTGGCGGGATTTTGCTTCTGCTGGCCGCCCTTTTTCTTTATCTGCTCCTTGCCGCGCTTCATGTTGCTGGCCCGCTCGCCGGCCATCATGTCAAAGCGCTCGTCATATTTCTCGATGTTTATGGTGACGCCGGAGGTGTCGATAACGCGCTTTTGCTTCTCGGGCCGGGGCGTGAAGGCCTTCTCGGGCTTCGGCTGGGGCTTGGGCTGAGCCGGAGCCTGCTGGGCCTGGCCCTGGGCGGGCTTGCCGGCCTTCGCCGCCGGCGCCTCGGCTTGGGGCTCGGGCTTTGCCGGCTCGGGCTTCTGGGGCTTTGCTGGGACGGCGAATACGTCGGCCAGCGTCTCCATCTGGTGGTGCTGCGTAAGATAGTCGAATATTATATCAAGCTCCGCTTCTTCGAGCACCTGCATATGATTCTTCGGGGTGGTGGCGTATTTCGTCAGAATCTCCGTCACGACCTTGGAGGTCAGCTTGAAGTCCTTCGCCACCTCATGCACCCTGTATTTTACGAGTGTTGCCATTTATCAAATCATCCTTTCAGTGCTCGAAATTGCTGTCTTTTTCTTTTTTGCTGCTATTTGCGCCTGAGTTTTTGCTCATGGCGGCGCTGTTCCTTCTTGCGCTGTTCGGCCCGGGCGTTCTGCGCGTCAAGCTCCGCCTTTATGTCCTCCAGCCCCGGCGCCTCCAGTGACAGTTTATCTATAAAGGCGCTGGCAAAGCCGATATCCGTAAGGCACGCGACGCTTACGGTCTCACGTCCCAATGTGGCGCCAAGCTCGCTCTTTCCGCAGGGCAGCGTCACCACGGGGCAGGCGGCGTTTTTTTCAAAGCCCCGGGCGCTTCTTCCGGCGTCGGCGGCTAATATGATGAGCTTTGCCTTCCCGGCTCTCGCGGCGGTGGCCACGGTCTCCTCGCCGGACTCTATCCTCCCGGCCTTTTTGGCTAAGCCCAGAAACGTCACCGCGCTCATTGCTCCGCCTCCATCTGGCGCTTAAGGGTGTCAAATATCTCCTCGGGTATCTCGACGCCCAGGGCCCTGCCCAGGGCTCTTGTTTTTATGGCCTTTTTGAGGCACTCCGGGTCCGGGCAGACATACGCCCCGCGCCCCGGCTTTTTGCCCCGGCTGTCGACGGATATCTCCCCCTCCGGCGAGCGGACCACCCGGGTCAGCTCCCGCTTGGGCTTCATCTCACGGCATCCCACGCACTGGCGCATGGGGACCTTTTTTGGGGCCGCCATACTCAGCCCTCAAAGCTCTCGGGCTTTATATCTATCTTGAACCCGGTGAGGCGGGCGGCCAGGCGGACATTCTGGCCCTCCTTGCCGATGGCAAGGGAGAGCTGGTTGTCGGGGACGATGACCCGGCAGGTCTTGGGATCGTCAAGGAACTCCACCCTTACCACATCCGCCGGGGCCAGGGCCGCCGCCACATACTCGGCGGGGTCCTCGGAGTACTTGATGATGTCTATCTTCTCGCCCCGAAGCTCCTTCACCACCGCGCCCACACGGCCGCCCTTGGGGCCGACGCAGGCCCCGATGGGCTCTATCTCGGCCTCCGAGGACCATACGGCCATCTTTGTGCGGCTTCCGGCCTCACGGGCCACGCTCTTTATCTCCACGGAGCCGTCGTAAATCTCCGGTACCTCAAGCTCGAAAAGGCGCTTCACAAGCCCGGGGTGAGTGCGGGAGGCTATGACCTGGGGGCCGGAGCCCACCTTGTGGACCTCCACCACGTAGACCTTGATAAGGTCCCCTTCACGGAGCTCCTCGTTGGATACCCGCTCGCCGGAGGGTATGACCGCCTCGGTGTACTCAGAGCCGGAGGCCAGATTGACGGTGACGGAGCCGCGCATGGGGTCGATGCGGCTGACTGTGCCGGTCAGTATCTCGTGCTCCTTGCCGGTGAGCTCCTCGTAGACCATGTTGCGCTCGGCCTCCCGGATGCCCTGGATTATGACCTGCTTTGCGGCCTGGGCGGCGATGCGGCCGAACTTCTTGGTGTCCACGGGGACGTTCACGGTGTCGCCCACCTCGGCGCGCTTGGAGTAGCGCTTGGCCTCCTCTGGCAAAAGCTCGATGGCGGGGTTTGTGACCTCCTCCACCACGGCCTTCTGGATGTACATCTCTATTTTCTTCTTCCCCTCGTCCACATCCACGACCACGTTCTCCTCGGCGTCGGGATTGTCCTTCCGAAGGGCCGCCAGCAGCGCCTGGCGAATCTTGTCCAGCATGTATTCCTTGGGAATACCCTTCTCCTTTTCAATGTCGGCAATTGCTTCAAAAAACTCTGCGTTCATTGTATTTCAAATCCTTTCTACCTTTTTGCCTCCCCTTCTTAAGGGGGAGGTGGCCCGCAGGGCCGAAGGGGTCCTTTCTTCCTCTTTGCCTCCCCATTTCAGTGGGGAGGGGTCTTATTCCATCCTCAGATGGACGCTGGCGACCTTGGGGGCTTCGAAGGTCCTCGTGTCCCCGGCCTTAGTCTCCACCGTCACGTTGCCGTTATCATATCCGCGAAGGTAGCCCAAGTACTCCTTCGCCCCGTCCTCGGCCTTATATAGCTTCACGGCGATATATGAGCCCATGAACCTTTCAAAATCCGAGGG
Organism: uncultured Oscillospiraceae bacterium; assembly: GCA_947627085.1. Taxonomy (GTDB): domain Bacteria; phylum Bacillota; class Clostridia; order Oscillospirales; family Oscillospiraceae; genus RUG626. The sequence goes on along the minus strand of CANQUO010000115.1, from coordinate 3,581 downwards.
CCTTTTGAGCTGTCTCTCCACTCCGGCGGAGGAGACCTCGAAATTGTAGCTCTGCTCGATGGGGTCGGCCTCGTCCAGCATGGGGTCCAGGGCCCGGGAGACGGCCTCGCAGTCGTCGATGGAGACGCCGCCCTCTTTGTCGATATATACCCGCAAAAACCACTCGCCGGCCTCACGGACGAATTCCACGTCCCAGAGCTCACAGCCCCTGGCGGCCACCACGGGCCCCGCCATTTCGGCGACGATATCGGTTATTTTACTCATGCCGGCCCTCCTTCGCCCGGATTTTTACCCGGCGATTTTTCGCGGAAAAAAAGAGTGGGAAACCAGCCCACTCAAGTCAAACCTCACTGTCAAGGGGCATTATATCACGTTCCCGGACTCTTTGCAAGTATTTTTTGCTCTTTCGTGAAAATATTCCCGGGCCGGTGTGGAAAATTCCGGTCAAAAGGGGCGTTTTTCGGTCACTTTCGGGCCGGAAGATTATAATATTGGCTTTTGTATGTCGGTTGCCGCACAGCGGCGAGCAAAACGGCCTTTAAATCTATTATTAAAATTGGCAATATTTAATTGCCGATTTAACGTTGGCGGTCATCTTGGCACTTGACAAAATTTGCGCCTGCCCTTAAACTCATATATAGAGAAATATAAAGGAGGGCGTGGGGATGAGAAAATATTTTGCTTTACTTTTGGCGCTGGTCCTCTGTCTGTCCGCAGCCGGGTGTAAGGATAACACCCCGGGCGAAACAAATCCGCCGGAGACCTCCGGCTCCGCCTCAGTTCCAACAGATACGGAGGACACCGAACCCTCGGGCTCGGAGGAGGCCACGGAGCCCTCAGCGGAGCCCACGGGCTTAAGGCTTGGGGTATTGCGGGATTCCGCCGCCCTGGGCGCGGCGGGGCTGGCCGGTTCGGGCCGGTATCAGGTGACCTCCGGCAGCGACGCGGCCGGGAAGCTCGCCGCCGGCGAGCTTGACGCCGCCATAATACCCGTGAGCACCGCCTCAAGGCTCTATAACGAGACGGGCGGCAAGGTGAAGCTGGCCGCCATCACCGCCTCCGGCGGCTGGGTGCTGGTGGAGCGGGGCGACAGCGTCAGGGACATCTTCGGGCTCGTGGGCAGGACCGTGTATCTGCCCAACGGCTTTGACGCGGCGGCGCGGATATTTGAGTACATAGCCGAGGAGTACGGATACATAGTGGGCGACACCCTGGACGTGAGATACGTGGACGAGGGGTCCCTCCTCGATACCGACCTTGCGTTGATGCCCTCCTTCTCCGCCGGTATCGCCATCGTCAGGGACTCCGGCTTCAGGATCGCCCTGGACATTCAGGAGCAGTGGACGTACCTCACCGGCGAGACGATGCTCCCCGCCGGGTGCCTGGCCGTGCGGTCGGATTTGGGGGACGAGGAGCTTAAGGCGCTTTTGGCCGATCTTGAAAAGTCTCAAAAGACCGTGTCCGACAATCTTGACGCCGCCGTAGAGGCAGGTATGGCGGAAAATCAGGAGGAGGCCTGGGCGGCCCTGGAGGGCTGTGACCTCATCTGGATACAGGGCGAGAGCGAGATGCGCGAGGCCCTGGCCGATTACCTGTCGGCCCTCTATACCATGGACCCGGCCCTCATCGGCGGGTTTGTTCCCGACGACGGCTTTTACAGATGATTCTTTTTAAATGCCTGAACGGGGGCGGCCGGCAGGCCGTCCCCGTTTGCGTCATAATATTGCGTTTTGGAGAGATATCATGCTTTCAAAATTCGTAGGCGACAGGAAATTTTACCGGGCCACAATGGCGGTGACCCTGCCAATAATGGTGCAGAACCTGATAACCAACTTTGTCTCCATGCTGGACAACATCATGGTGGGCCGGGTGGGCACCGCCCAGATGAGCGGCGTGGCCATCGTAAACCAGGTGCTGTTCGTCATTAATCTCTGCATCTTCGGCGCTGTGTCCGGGGCGGGCATCTTCACCGCCCAGTACGCCGGGAGCGGCGATAACGAGGGTATCCGGGGGACATTCCGCTTCAAGCTCATATCCGTGCTTGCCATCGCCGCCGTGGGCATCGGGGCCCTCAGCTTTTTCGGCGAGGAGCTTGTAAGGCTCTGGCTTCGGGGCGAGGGCGACGCTAAAGACGCGGAGCTGTACCTTAAATACGGCATGGAATACATGAAGGTCATGCTCTGGGGGCTCCCGGCCTTCGCCGCCGCCAACGCCTACTGCTCCACCCTGAGGGAGACCGGCGAGACGGTGGTGCCCATGGCCGCCGGGGTGACGGCGGTACTGGTGAACCTCTTTTTCAACTACGTGCTCATATTCGGCCACTTCGGCGCCCCGGCTATGGGCGTCCGGGGCGCGGCCTGGGCCACGGTGCTGTCGAGGTACGTGGAGCTCATGTTGGCCGCCGGCTGGACCCACCTCCACGCCGGGGGAAAGGCCCCCTTCGCCAGGGGACTTTACAGGACCCTTCGCGTGCCGACCGCACTGGCAAACAAAATATTCCGCAAGGGCCTGCCCCTTTTGCTGAACGAGGGCCTGTGGGCCGCCGGTATGGCGGTACTCAACCAGTGCTACTCCGTGCGGAGCCTTGACGTGGTGGCGGCGATAAATATCGAGTCCACCGTCTGGAACGCCATGAGCGTGGCGTTTATGGCCACGGGCAACGCGGTTGGGATAATCATCGGCCAGAAATTAGGCGAGGGCCTTGAGCGCGACGAGGTAATGGACGAGTTTCGAAAGCTCACGGCCTTTTCCGTGGCCCTCAACGTGGTCATGGGCGCGGCTCTGGCCTGTCTCTCCGGCGTCTTTCCGCTCCTATACGCCACAACGGACTCCGTGAGGGAGCTTGCGGGGAAATTCATACTTGTGGCCGCCGCCATCATGCCCTTCAACGCCTTTACGAATTGCACCTACTTCGCCATGCGCTCCGGCGGAAAGACGGTCATAACCTTCATATTCGACAGCGTCTTTGTCTGGTGCGTCTGCGTGCCCCTGGCCTTCGTCCTCAGCCGCTTCACCGGCGTGCCCGTGGTGCCCATGTTCCTCATTGTCCAGGGCACGGAGCTCGTAAAATGCGTCATCGGCTGCATAATGATCAAAAAAGGCGCGTGGATGGAGAAGATCATATAAAAATCTCAAAAATATATCCCTCCCGGGGCCGGGAGGGATTTTTTGGTCATATTTTTTTAAGCTTATTTAGTATATCGGTGAAATATTCCGGGAGGGGACATTCCACCTCCACGGTCTCACCGGTGGCGGGGTGGATAAATCGCAGGTAGCGTGCGTGGAGGCACTGGCCCTGAAGGCCCGGGACGGGCTTTTTGGCCCCGTAGACCGTGTCGCCCAATATTGGGTGCCCGATATAGGCCATATGGACCCTTATCTGGTGGGTGCGTCCGGTCTCCAGCTTACACTCAAGGTGTGTGTAGCCGGGAAAGCGCTCCAATACCCGAAAGTGTGTCACGGCGGGGCGGGAGTTTTTCTCCGTCACGCACTGCCTTTTCCTGTCTGTGGGGTGGCGGCCGATGGGGGCGTCCACGGTGCCGGAGTCCTCCCGGATATTCCCGATTACCACGCACTCGTAG
>CANQUO010000114.1 GCA_947627085.1 uncultured Oscillospiraceae bacterium | reverse complement strand
TGCACGCCTCATAGGTGGTCTGATTGAAGGACTGGTCGGTGATGTCGCCGTAGTCGGTGATCATGGCGATCTTCATGTCGGAGCCCTCCTTATTGTCTCCGCCGCAGGCCACGAGGGCCAGAGCCAGCGTGAGAGCGAGGATCAAAGCCAATACCTTTTTCATAATTTTTCTCCTTTTTTTATTTTCGGGCAAAGCCCTTATAATGACCTATTATACACTGCGCCGCGAATTAAATCAATCAGATATTTACAGATTTCGAAATATTTCTGCATAAATCGAATGATTTAATTGCTTAAAGATTTATATTTTGTCCATTTCCACCGCTGTTTCCAGGGCGATTTTCATCATATTGGTGAAGGTGTTCTGGCGCTCGTCGGCGCTGAGCTCCTCGCCGGTGACCAGGCTGTCGGATATGGAGCAGATGGCAAGGGCGCGCTTTGAGCAGTAGGCGGCGGTCATGTAGAGGGCGGCGGCCTCCATCTCCACCGCCAGGGCTCCCATTTTCGCCCACTTCATGGTGGAGGCGGAGGCGTCGTAGAAGGTGTCGGAGCTATACAGATTGCCCACGGGCATGTTTACGCCCAGACGCCTCGCCACATTGACGCAGGTCTCCAAAAGGGTGAAATCGGCGATGGGGGCGAAAGAGCCGGGAAGGCCGTACTGGCTTGCGAAATTGGAGTTGGTGCAGGCGCCCATGCCGGCCACCACGTCACGGAGCTTCAGCTTGTCGCTCATGGCTCCCGCCGAGCCGATGCGCATTATGTTCTCCACGCCGTACTGGGTGTAGAGCTCATAAGAATAGATGCCGATGGAGGGCATACCCATGCCGGAGGCCATGACGGAGACGGGCACGCCCTTATATTTGCCGGTGTAGCCATGGACGCCCCGGACGTTGTTCACAAGGACCGGGTCGTCAAGGAAGGTCTCGGCAATGAATTTGGACCTTAAGGGGTCTCCGGGCATTAGGACTGTTTTGGCGAAATCGCCGAGGGCGGCGCTGTTGTGTGGTGTGGCCATATTATCTCTCCTTCTCAGTAGGCCGACTTGTCGTTGTCGGCGTTTTTCACTATCTTCACTATCCTGCTGGTCCCCAGGCGCGAGGCCCCGAGGGCGATGAAGTCCTCCGCGTCCTTTAATGAGGAGATGCCGCCGGCGGCTTTTATCTTGACGTGGGGCTCCACATTGGCGGCGAAGAGCGCCACGTCCTCCCGGGTGGCCCCGCCCCCGGCAAAGCCGGTGGAGGTCTTTATGAAGTCCGCGCCGGACCTGGAGACGATCTTGCACATCTCCACCTTCTCCCCGTCCGTCAGAAGGCAGGTCTCGATGATGACCTTAAGTATCCTGTCGCCGCAGGCGGACTTCACGGCGCGTATCTCCTCAAGGAGATCGGACCATCTGCCGTCCTTGGCCCAGCCGATGTTTATGACCATGTCTATCTCGTCCGCGCCGTTTTTCACCGCGTCGGCGGTCTCAAAGACCTTCACCGCCGTGGTGGAGTAGCCGTTGGGAAAGCCTATCACGGTGCAAATTTTGAGCCTGTCGCCCACGTATTCCTTCGCCGCCTTCACGTAGCTTGCCGGGATGCACACCGAGGCGGTGGAGTATTTCATCCCGTCGTCGCAGATGCCCCTGATGTCCTCACACGTGGCCCCCTGGGCAAGGAGTGTGTGGTCAACCTTGGACAATATTTCCTCGACCTTCATTTTATCCTCTCCCTTTCATTAAAAATTTCGGTAATTTTACCGATTTTTTGACCGTATTTTACAGGGGTCTCCATACCCTTTGAGGAATTTTCAGTATAGATATCATCGATTTTTGCGGTGTTTTCGGATAAAAGGGCGATTATCGTACTGCCGCCGTATAAAAATGTGCCCTTCTCGGCGCCCTTTTCGACCCGTCCGCTACCGGTGAGGTGGTTGCTTATCCTGCCTACAAGCAACGCGCCGACCTCCATCTGGACGAAGGAGCCAAGATGCTCGCCGTCGATCACGGTATATTCACGGGAGTTTTCGGTGTAGACCGGGACGGTCTCCAGGGCGATTGGCCGGACGGTGTGGAGCCTTCCGGGGATAAAGACGTCGTCATTTTTGACGCCCGAGTCCATATAGCAGTAGCGGTGGTAATTTTCCACGCAGAGACGGAATACGAGGGCCGTGCCGCCCGCAAACTCCCGCCAGACCGGGTCGTTATCCAAAAGCGCGGGGAGGGTGAACCGGGACTGCTTCACGGGTAAAACGGTATCCCGGTCTATTTTATAGACCGAGAGAAGCCCGTCGCAGGGGGATATGAGGGCGCCGGGGGACAGGTCCGCCGGCCGGAGCCCGGGCTTTATTTTCCGGGTAAAGCAGTCGTTGAAGCAGGTGAAGTTATCGGCATCAAATTCCGTAAGGTCAATGCCGGCGCTTTTTACGAAGGGGGCTATGAGAAATTTAGAGGCCCGTGTATCGAGAAACCGGCCGGCCGCCCGGGAAAGTCCCGGCCGGGTCAGTATTTTAAGGCACGCCCGGCCAGGTACGGTGCGGTACAAAAACTCAAGGGCGGTCATTTAAGGAGCTTCCCCACAAGCATGAGCGCGAACTCCACGGCCCCGATGGCGACCATAAGGAGGATGCCCTTCAGTCCCGGCTTTCTTATTTGTATCTTCACAAGGAAGGCGAAGGCGCAGAATATGGAGGTGGCGAAGTACATCATGGTCACATCCGCGGGGATGATGTACTGCAAAAGCTGTATGAAGGGGAAGATGAGGGAGACGGTGGTCACGGGCATACCGGTATAGTATTTCCTCACGCCGGTCTCGGATTTTTGCCGCTCCTCCTCGGTGACGTTGAAGTAGGCAAGGCGTATGAGGGCCGCCAGGGCGTAAAGGATGAGCACAGCGATAAGGATGAACTCGACGATCAGAAATACGGCTTTACCGGCGCTGACGCCGATGGCGTACATAACGGGCGACCAGCGGAGCATGGCGACGCCGATGGCCACGGGCAGTACCCCGAATGCCACAAGGTCGGAAAGGGAGTCTATCTGTATGCCGAAGGCCCGCTCGGCGTCGGACCGGTCCTTCTTGCGCCTTGCGACCTTCCCGTCAAAGGCGTCGCACAGCCCGCAAAATAGGAGAAAGAAGGTCCCGATATATGGGTGTCCCGGCCCGGCCAGGGACACGACTATCCCCGTGCAGGCGGAAAGGAGGCTGGCGTAGGTCAGTATAACGGTGTAATCATAGAAGCCTATCATAGCTGTCGCTCTCTCTTTTTAAGGACTAAATATTTCCAAAGGGTCGCGGCCCCGCACAGGAGCACGCATATATAGAAGGATATGGCGCGGGAAAGAAGCTCGAAATCCACCACGTCCCGGTGGGGGATGAAGCTGCCGAAGCCGTCGAGCATGAGGTAGTCCGACACGCCCATGGCCCCGGGTATGGGCACGGCGTTGGAGCCCAGGACCGTCATGCACTGGACGGCCCAGACACGGAAGGCGTTCCCTATCCCGCCGCCGGAGGCGAGGCACAGGAAAAACGGCACGCACAGGACGCAGAGGCGCTGGAGGAGATTTAAAACAAAGGACTTTATAAGGGCCCGACGGTGGGACATTATCATGGAGGAGTACTCAGCGTAGGCGGCCATGTGCTCCGAGAGCCTTGCCTGACGCTCCTCCTCGCGGCGGAGGATTCGCAGAGCGCACAGAAGGTGAAGCCCGCCCCGGCATATGCGGTGGAGGAGCTTTTCATTGACGATGAGAGTGAGGAAAAACGCCCCCAGACCCAGTTGGATGGCGATCCCCACGCAGATGAGGACCCTTGACAATGTGCCGAAGGCCGCGAATATCCCCGGCTGGAGGATGAGGGCCAGGGCTCCCAACACTATAATGGAGAATGTGTACATGGTGAGGTTCACAAGGAGCGCTATGGTGGAGATGAGCGGGGGCACGCCGTCCTTTATCATGAAAAAGGCGCAGGCGGGCTGGCCGCCGGTGGCCGAGGGGGTTATGGCGGAAAAATATATGTCCGAGGCCGACCAGACAAGGCAGTTTAAGTGGCCGGAGCCGTAGCCGAAGGCGCGGCATATGGAGCGCACGGCCTCCCCCTCAAAAAATATGAAGCCCAGCATACAAAGTACGGCGCAGAGCACATATGGGACCGACGCCCGGCTCAGGTAGTCCATGAAGGTGTCGACGGTAAATGAGCGGCTCTGGGACACTATGGCGTAGACGCTCAAGGCCGCGATGACGAAAAAGAGAAGCGACCAGAGAAGCTTGGAGCGGGAGGATTTTTTCATAGGGAATCTCCGAAAATGCCGTTGTTCAGTTTCTCAAAGCACCTGCCCGCGCCGGCGCGGCGGGAGATGTACTGTCCCAGCTCCGCGACGATAACGGCGGCGGGTATATCCACTAAGACGTGCTGTTTTACAAGTACGGTGGAGGCGAACACCAAGAGCGTGAATACAAGACTTCCCCACTTGTAGGCCACCGAGGGCTTTTTCGCCTCAAGGGCGCACCGGAAGCACAGCCAGGACTCCGCGCAGTGGATGGATGGGAAGAGGTTGTCCGGCGCGTCAAGGGAGTAGATGAGCCGGGTGAGCTTTTCAAATATGCCGTCGCCCACTACCTCCGGCTGTGACATGGTGGTGGGCAGGAAAATAAAGAACAGGCCGCATATGAGCTTCGATATTATCTCCCCGGCCATGACCCGGTAGCAGAGCTCCTCCGAGTCCCGGCATATTATCATGTACCCCAGGACCCACTGGGGATAGGCCAGTATGTATATGAGGATGAAGGGCGGCACAAGGGGTATGGCGCTGTCGATGGGGAGGGAGAGATCGTAATGGGCGGCGTCACGAAGAAAGAGCCGCAGGACGAAATACACAAAGCAGTTTATGGCCAGCGCCGTCAAAAGCGGGAGCCGGGCGTATTTCGGGACGAGCTTTGACATATCGGGAAACCTCAATAAAATACGGTAAATTCATAAAATCATACAAATTTACCTGATATCTTTACAAGTATATCATAATTTTGACCGTTCGTAAACCCCAAAGAGGAAAATTAATGTTAATTTACTGGAAACATTATAATGGAATAGAGCGAAAAACCCGCCCCATCAATAGGGGCGGGAAATTATATATTTGAAGCTTGCATCAATTTTCAAGATATTCTATGAGCTCCTCCGGCGTCTTGAGGGTGACTATGGCCCCGGCCTTTTCAAGCTCCTCCCGGGTCCCGTAGCCCCAGAGCACGCCGGCGGTCACGATGCCGCACTCCCGCGCGCCCTCCACGTCGTACATCCTGTCGCCAACCATAAGGACCCTCGATAAGTCCGTGATGCCGAGGGTATCCGTTATGTACCTTATGACGTCGGATTTTTCGGTCCTTCCGATTTTCTCCTCGGAGCCGCCCATGAAGTCGAAATATTTATCTAACCCAAAGTGGCCCATGACCTGGTCCACGCCGTACTGCCACTTGGAGGAGGCCACCACGAGCTTAAAGCCGGCGTTTTTGAGCCGCGACAGCATGTCCTCCACCCCGGGGTAGACGCTGTTTTCGAACATCCCCTTTGGGAGGTAGTAGTCAAGATAGTGGCCCATGACCTCCTGAAAGCGCTCCACGGGCACGCCGTAGGTGACGGTGAAGGAGTATTTTAAGGGTGGGCCCACAACGCGCTTGAGCTCCCCGTGGCTCTCCGGCTCCATGCCGATGGAGCTGAGGGCGTGGTGGAAGGAGTTCATGACCCCGGGGGCGGAGTCGGTCAGCGTCCCGTCAAGGTCAAAAAGTATGGTGTCAAATTTCCGCGTTTTCATAGCGTTTAATACCTCACAGCTTTGTTATAAAGGAGCCCGCGGCCTTGAGCATAAGGCGCTTCTCGGTGCCGGCGAAGTTGACGGTGAGAAGGGCGTCGCCGGGCATACTTGTGACGGCGGTGACTGTGCCCTCGCCGAAGGCCTTGTGGCGTATCCGGTCCCCGGGCCGAAGAGCGGGAAGGGCGGCGCTTTTGGACGCGGTCACGGTCTTTTTGGGCGCGGCGGAGACCGCCGGGGCGCGGCGGACGGTGGGCTCGGCGCTCCGTTGCCGGCCGGACTCCATATAGGCCCTGCGGGGGCTTGTGAACCGGGGCTCGTCGTCGAAGAAGGACTCCCGCCTTGTGTAGTCCATAAAGTCCGGGTCCGGCTCCCGGGTGAGGGAGACAGCGGGCCTGTCGATGTGCTCGTCGGGTATCTCCTCCACAAACCGGGAGACGAGATTTGAGGTGGTGTGGCCGAAGAGCATCCTCCGGCGGGCGGCGGTGAGGATAAGCCGGGATTTTGCCCGGGTCAGGGCCACGTAGCAAAGCCGCCGTTCCTCCTCCATCTCCGCGTTATCCCCGATGGAGCGGCTGGAGGGGAAGATGCCGTCCTCCATCCCCGCCACGAATACCCAGGGGAACTCAAGGCCCTTTGCCGAGTGCATGGTCATCATCACCACGCTGTCCGCCCCGGCGTCCAGTGAGTCGAGGTCCGTGTAGAGGGCGATCTCGTCAAGAAAGCCCGCCAGGGTGGGGGCCTCCGCCCGGGAGGCGTAGCTTACGATGTTGCTCTTGAGCTCCTTTATGTTGTCTACGCGGGCAAGCGCCTCGTCCGAGTCGCCCAGCGCGGCGGCGTAGCCGGTCTTTTCAAGTAAGGTTTCGTAAAACTGGTCCAGGGGCACGGTGTCGGCAAGAGCCCGAAGGGACATTATGAGCTCCAAAAAGCCCATGAGCTTTGAGGCGGCTGATTTGAGCTCCGGAAAGAGGGCGGCGTCGGCGGCCACATCGAGTATGGGCCGGCCCTGGGCCGCCGCCACGGAGCGGAGGCGCTCCACGGTGGTGGGGCCGATGCCCCGGGGAGGGGTGTTGATTATACGGAGCACCCGAAGGTCGTCGGCGGGGTTGTGGACAACGGATAAGTAGCTCGTCATGTCCTTTATCTCCGCCCGGTCGAAGAACCTGGTGCCGCCCACCACACGGTAGGGGATGCTCATGCGCTTGAAGGCGTACTCAAGGCGGTTTGACTGGGCGTTCATCCGGTAGAGCACGGCGAAATCCGACCAGCGCGAACCCGCGGCCACGCCGT
>CANQUO010000113.1 GCA_947627085.1 uncultured Oscillospiraceae bacterium | reverse complement strand
TCACTCTTTAGGCACGTTTATCAAAATCTTTTCCTTAAATCTCTGTGTATATCGAATAGAAAACGCCCCGGCGATTTGTCCTCGTCCAGAGCGTTCCTATCCGCTATCCCGGCTCGCCTTAAAGACAAGCTCAAAAAGCCTCGCGGTTTTTTCTTATTATTCACGCCTTCTCGGGCATGCGGTATTTGACCTTGAAATAGTCGTAGTAGTCGTTGAATTCGTTGGTGTCGCCGCTGCGGACGTTGTGGAGGAATTCGTGGACGCCGATGTTCTGGTTGGCCTCGCTCATCTCCAGCATGTACCCGGCGATGTTGGAGCAGTGGTCCGAGACGCGCTCAAGATTTGTCACAAGGTCCGTCAGGATAAAGCCAAGCTCTATGGTGCACTCGCCGGTCTGCATGCGCTTTACGTGGTTCATGCGTATGCGGTCTTTAAGGTTGTCAACCACCTGCTCCAGGGGCTCCACCATCACGGCGGAGTTTAAGTCGTCGTCCCGGAAGCTGGCGAGGGCCAGGCTCATTATCTCGCTCACCGCGTCGATCATGGTGTTGAGCTCCCGCATGGCGTCGGTGGAGAACTGGAGCTTCTTTTCAAATATCTCCTCGGCGGACTTCATGATGTTCACCGAGTGGTCGGATATGCGCTCAAAGTCGGATATCATGTGCAGGAGCTTTGTGGCCTGAGCGTTGTCCTCGCTGGACAGGTTCTGGCCCGACAGCTTCACAAGGTAGGTGCCCAGCTTGTCCTCGTACCAGTCCACTTTGTTTTCGGACTTCAGTATGTCCTCGGCCAGCTCCTCGTCATATCCTCCCAGCTCCTTGAGGGCGTCAAATATGCCCTTGGCGGCCATCTCCGCCATTGTCACCGTGACGGCCCTGCACTGGGCCACGGCCACAGCGGGGGATTTGAGAAGGCGCTCGTCCAGGAGCGTCTCCTCCTCGTCCTCGGCGGAGTCCCGGATGATGAGCCTGGACAGGGGCTCCAGCCAGCGCATGACGGGCAGGAGCACCACGATGGATATGACCTTGTAGGCCGTGTTTATAAGGGCTATGGACACGGGGGAGGCGAAATTAGCGGCGAAGGTGAGCCCCGCCAGCTCATAGACGAGGTAATATAGGGGCAGGACCACAAGGGTGGATATGACGTTGAAGCTTAGATGTATCATCGCCGCGCGCTTTGCGTTTTTCGAGGCCCCGATGCAGGAGAGTATGGCGGAGATACACGTACCTATGTTCTGGCCCATTATGACCGGTATGGCCGTGCCGTAGCTTATCTTCCCCGTGGTGGCCAACGCCTGCAAAATACCGATGGAGGCGGAGCTTGACTGTATTACCGCCGTTATTATCGTACCGGCCAGCACGCCCACTATGGGATTTGAGAGGACAGAGATTATCTCCCCGAACTGGGGCATGTCCCGAAGGCCCATGACTGAGTTGGACATGGCCTCCATACCGTACATGAGTATGGCAAAGCCCAGAAGTATCATGCCGGTGTCCCGCTTGGCGGGCTTTTTTTGGAAGATGTAGAGTATGGCGCCGATAAGGGCCATTATGGGGGTTATGGTGCTCATCTTGAATATCTCAAGTATGAGGCTCCCGCCCTCGATGCCCGCTAAGGACAAAAGCCACGGCGTTATGGACGCCCCAAGGTTTGCGCCCACTATTATGGCCACCGACTGGCCCAGTGTCATAAGGCCGGAGTTTACAAAGCCCACCACCATTACCGTCGTGGCGGAGCTTGACTGCAACAGGGCCGTCACCACCACGCCCAGCAAAAAGCCCTTTACCGGGTTTGCCGTGATATTTGAAAGGAGCGTCTTAAGCCTTCCGCCGGCGCGCTTCTCTAAGGACGAGCTCATAAGGTTCATCCCGAAGAGGAAGAGCGCCAGTCCCCCGAAGAGGGAAATCACATCAAAAATGTCGAACATCTCAAACTCTCCCTGCGGAATTTATTTCTTTTCCTCCGGCTTCGGGATGGGGAAGGTCACGGTCACCGCCGTGCCCCGGCCGGGATTGCTCTTTATATTCACATCGGCGTTGTGGACCGCCGCGCCGTGCTTGACGATGGAAAGGCCAAGCCCCGTGCCGCCTATCTTCTTTGAGTGGCTCTTGTCCACCCGGTAAAACCGCTCGAACACCCGGTCTATGTGCTCGCGGGGTATGCCGATGCCCGTGTCGGACACGGCTATGGCCGGGTGGCCGCCGATGGTCGCCACGCTCACCAGCACCCGCCCGTTCTCCACATTGTATTTTATGGCGTTGTCGCAAAGGTTGTATATCATCTCGTCTATCACCGACGGCACGCCCATCACCTGGGCCGGCGAGCCCGTCAGGTGTATCTCCACGCCCTTGGCCGCGCCCACGGGGGCGAGCCTCTCCACCACCTTTTTCGCCGCGCCGTAAAGGTCCACGGTGGTGCGCTCGGAATCGTACACCCCGTCGTCCAGCTGGGACAGCTTGATTATGTCGTTTATAAGGGCGATGAGCCGCCCGGACTCGTCGTGTATGCTGGTGGCGAAGCCCTTCATGTCCTCGGGCTTGACCATACCGTTGACCATGAGCTCCGATATGCCGTATATGCTCGTAAGGGGCGTCTTGAGCTCGTGGGAGACGTTGGATGAAAAATCGTGGCGCATGGCCTCCCGCCGGGCCTTCTCCGTTATGTCCAGGCTCAGTATTATGGCCCCCGTTATCTTCCCCCCGGACTCCACGGGATTTGCCAGCACCTGGTACACATGCCCGTCCATATCCACCGTGCGCTCTGTGTGCTCCCCGGCCAGGGCCGCCCGGGCAACGCTCCGGACGGTGTCCGTGGCAACGCTCTCCTCCCCGTCGCCCATAAGCTTTTGGGCGCTGGGGTTGTAACTTATGAGCTTCATGTCCGGGTCCACGAGGATAAAGCCCTCGGCCATGGAGCTGGTTATGGCCTGAAATTCCTCGCGGCTTCGCTTAAGGTCCGTCATCTGAAGGTCAATGAGCTGTCCCTGGCGCGTTATCTTGTCCATAAGGGGCGCTATCTCGCTGTAACTGCGCCCGGGCTTTGAAGGGTCGAAATCCTGTATGGGCTTCACTATCCTGCGGGCCACGAGGTTGGCGAACACAACGGCGAAGGCGCCGTATATCACCATGAGCGCTATGAACGCCCCGGTCTCCAGCCCCAAAAAGGCCCCCAGGGCCAGGCCAAGGCCCAGTATCGCCACGATGACAATGCTCCAGACTATCGCGCCTATCATAGCTTCTCCTCCATCTTGTATCCGATGCCCCGGACGGTCTTTATCATGTCGCCGCTTTGGCCAAGCTTCGCCCTCAGCATCCTTATGTGCACGTCCACCGTCCGGCTCTCCCCGTCAAAGTCCACGCCCCAGACCTCGCTGAGGATACGGTCCCTTGTAAAGACCTTCCCGGGCCTTGACATCATGAGCCTCAAAAGCTCAAATTCCTTGTATGTCAGCGTCACCGCCTCGTCCCCGGCGGTCACCGTGCGGGTGGAGGGGGATAATCTCAGCTCCCCTAACGTAAGCTCCCGCTCCCCGGCGCTGTCGGGCTCCGCCCTGCGCAAAAGGGCCCTCACCCGGCTTATGAGCTCCATTATCCCGAAGGGCTTGGCTATGTAATCGTCGGCCCCCCGGTCAAGGCCCAGTACCTTGTCGTACTCCGTGCCCCGGGCGGTGAGCATTATCACCGGGAGCCGCGCGGTGTCCGCCCTGGAGCGGAGCTTGCGCAGTATCTCAAGCCCGTCCTCCTCGGGGAGCATTATATCGAGAAGCACAAGGTTCGGCAGGGACTTGTCCAGCTCCCGCCAGAAGTCCGACGGCCTTTCAAAGCCCCGGGTCTCAAGCCCGGAGCCGCAAAGCGCGTACTCCACGAAATTCCTGATGCTACCGTCGTCCTCAAGAAGGTATATCACGGGCCGGACACCCCCTCATATTAAATATAAACGCCCTGCGTTAAAAGAAAAATCATAAAAATGTTAAATCCATGTTAAATCACATAAATCACACATTGAGCTTGCCGAACATGTAGGCCGTGGCCGCTCCCACCGCCGCCAGAGCGCCGGAAATCATAAGGGGCCACCCGGGCACTATCGGCGGGATTATGAGGACGGCGGAGACTATCAAAAAGCCCAGCACCGCGTAGTAGGCCCAGCCGTAAAACCTGTCAAAGAGCCATCTGGCGGCCTTCACCGTGGCCACGAAGCACCCCGCCGCGCCGAGACCCATCAGCGCCACGGTCCAGACCTCGAAATTTGCGAAGGCGTCCATCATGGCCTTGTACCAGCCAAAATACATGAGTATGAACGACGTGGACACCCCGGGAAAAACGGTGCCCACGGAGACTATGGCCCCTGAGATCAGCGCCTGGAGCCATGTTAAGCTCTCCACATTGACCACGTTGGCCGAGTCGTCGCGCATCACAAGCAATATCGACGCCAGCCCCGCCCCCAGGGCCGTGGCGATGAGGTAGCGCTTTTTGAACCCCCGGCCGTTAGCCTCCTTTATGAACGAGGGCAGTCCCCCCGCCACAAGGCCGAGGAAGAGCCACACCACCTCGTTATACCAGCGCTCCATGACCCCGCTGAGGACCACCGCCCCCAGCAAAAAGCCCACCACCGCGCCGATGCCCACGGGCAGCAGGAAGAGGAAATTTTTCTTTAAATCCTTGAAAAAATTTGCCAGCGCCTCGATAAGCGGTATATAAAGCCCCAGGCTCACGGCCATCACTCCCCCGGAAACCCCGGGGAGCACCCCGCCGAGGCCGATCACCGCCCCCACCGCCATGTGGATAAAAAATCTCTGGCGCGGGGTGTATTCTTTGATTTTTTCTTCCTTTTGTTCCTCGCTCATTTCCTTTTCTCCTAAACGTACACCCTGTTTAAACCCCTGATCCAATATTTTTTCCGGCGGCATGTACGTCGGAAAAAATACCTTTTGTCACGCAAGTGCCGCCTCCTGCGGCGCGCGGCGTGACAGCAGGAATAAATTTTTGAATTTCGCAAAATTCAAAAATTTATTCCGCACGTTCCCCTTGCCGGACAAAGGCCGGAGGCCTTTGTCGGCAGTTATTATATCACAATATTCGACACTTGCCAACCGTAATCAAACCAAAGATTATTCTAACCCGGGCCGGCCCTTCATATAATCTCACAGATAACCGCCTTTCAGGCGGAGCGTGAGGAGAAATTGCAAATGGACAGAGTAAACGACATCGTAAGGCTTTGCGGGGAGGTGGCCGGGGCGCCGGAGCTTTCCCACACCGGGCGCGACGGGGCGTACTACAAATTCCCCCTCTCGGTGCGCCGCCTTTCGGGGACGGAGGACATCATAAACATAGTCGTCACCGAGGCCCAGGCCAGGGCCCTGGAGGTCCGGGAGCTGCCACGGCTATACGTTACCGGGGAGGTGCGCTCCTACAACAACCGCACCGGCGTGGGGCCGAAGCTGGTGATAACCGTCCGCGCCCGTGAGCTTGAGTTCACCGACCGGGATTTTGAAAACAGCGTGGAGCTCACCGGCACCGTCTGCCGGGAGCCCACGCTCAGGCGCACGCCCATGGGCCGGGAGATAAGCGACCTCATGCTGGCCGTGAACAGGCCCTACGGCCGCTCCGACTACATACCCTGCATCGCCTGGGGCGCCGTGGCCCGCCGCGCCGCACTCTGGCCGGCCGGCACCGCCGTGGCCGTCACGGGCCGGATACAGTCAAGGCAGTATATAAAGCTGGAGGGCGACCAGCCCGTGGAAAAGACCGCCTTTGAGATATCCGCCGTCACCGCAACGGCCGTGGAGAGCTGAATTTGTAAATTTTGCTGGTTTATCTCAAAAATTTTCCTTGACGGTTGGGCGTATCGCTACTAAAATAGAGGTATCTATGGCACTCTTTCCATTTTATCATTACATAAGAGGGGAGCAATAAGCCCATGAGAAAAACAAAGATAGTCTGCACCATCGGCCCCGCCTGCGCCAATGAGGAGACGCTGACGAAAATGTGCCTCGCCGGCATGAACGTGGCCCGTCTCAACTTCTCCCACGGCACCCACGAGAGCCACCAGATCACCATCGACCTCATCAAGAAGGTCCGGGAGAAGCTGAACCTTCCCATCGCCATCCTCCTTGACACCAAGGGCCCCGAGTACCGCATACGCACCTTTGAAAACGGCAAGGTCACCCTCAACGAGGGCGACGTATTCACCTTCACCACCGAGGAGATCGTAGGCAACCAGGAGCGCGTCTCCGTCAGCTACGAGGGCCTGCCCCAGGAGCTCTCCGCCGGGGACACCATCCTGCTCAACAACGGCCTCATGACCTTCAGGGTCACCGGCACCACAAAGACCGAGGTCCAGACCGTGGTGGTGGAGGGCGGCGTCCTCTCCGACCGCAAGTCCATGGCCTTCCCCGGCAAGGTCCTGAAGCAGGTCTATCTCTCCGAGCAGGACAAGGCCGACATACTCTTCGGCGTGGCCAACGACGTGGACTTCATCGCCTGCTCCTTCGTCTCCGAGGCCCAAAACCTCCGGGATATAAAGGACCTTTTAGCCGAGCACAACGTGAAGGGCATCGACATCATTGCCAAGATCGAGAACCGCGCCGGCGTGGACAACATAAACGAGATTTGCGCCGAGTGCGACGGCATCATGGTCGCCCGTGGCGATCTGGGCGTGGAGATACCCTTTGAGGAGCTCCCCGGCATCCAGAAGCACCTCATCACCCAGTGCCGCCTCCTTGGCAAGATGGTCATCACCGCCACCGAGATGCTGGAATCCATGATAGAAAAGCCCCGCCCCACCCGTGCCGAGATATCCGACGTGGCCAACGCCGTCTACGACGGCACCTCCGCCATCATGCTCTCCGGCGAGACCGCCTCCGGCAAGCACCCGGTGCTGGTGGTGGAGACCATGGCGAAGATCGCCGAGGAGGCCGAGCGCGGCATCGACTTTGACGAGCAGTTCCGCACCTTCAACTTCAACATCCACAACACCGTGGACGCCATCTCCCACGCCACCTGCGGCATGGCCATCGACGTCAACGCCAAGGTCATCGCCGTCTGCTCCCTCTCCGGAAAGACCGTCCGCATGGTCTCCCGCTTCC
>CANQUO010000112.1 GCA_947627085.1 uncultured Oscillospiraceae bacterium | reverse complement strand
GGTCTTATATTTTGGATTTCTGATTACCGCCGCACCGCTGATGTTGTTGTCATGCTTTATGCGGTGTTGTCATTTGAGCAGTTTTGGAATATGGTAGACAGTTCGGTGCAACAGTGCTTTGAATATGGAGATCAAAAAAGTCTAATCCCTCATGCGTCAGAAACATGGAAGCAGGAAAAAGCGAAACATGAGGAAATTTGTCGGTTTTTCTTTCTGGATCTGAACGCATCCGATAGGTTAGAAGATTTCCCAGAGAGCATAAGGCAGTTGTACATCATAGATAATAAAAACAAGAAAGAACTATTAGACATAATAGAGCCCATATTTAATGCGTTGGATGAAAGTATTGCATATAGCTTACAATGCAACTTTTCCGCTTTAGCCGCTGTGACGCCAGAGGATTGCCTTTTTTGGGCGCATATCCTGACCCGGACAGAGGAAGAAAAAGAAACACTAAAGGGGGCAATGCTCCAAGGACACACGGTAGATGCCGGAACAATGTTGAAATATCTGCAAAGCGAGGAGGTGCAATGTTGGGTCAATTTGAAGAATGTTGACTATTCAGACACAGCCAGAAAGTCAAATAGAATTTGGGGACGATTTAAAGATAAGGTCATGGATCTTCCTCCTTGGCAGTTTGCCGCGTTTTCCTCGCTTGTAGAAATATTTCTGGTGACGGTTCTAAATAAAAGCACTCCCGGCGCGGAAAAAATAGAAATCAAACTACCAACAGCGGATGACATTGAACTACTGCTCCTGTTTAAGTATTGCTTGGCTCCGAATGAGCGGGAAAAACTCCTTGAAAGTTAATAGCAAATAATCTGCAACGAGCGGCGACAGAAGATGTCGCCGCTCGCTTTTTTGGACAAAAAAACGCGGAATTTACTTAAAATAATTCCGTGTCATAATACCGCTCGAGTAGTACACTATATGTGTACACAGGGACAGCGCATCCCGCAAGCATCGGCGGGCGGCCAGATCAACCGCCCGCCCCGACAGGAGACCGGCTACCGCTTCCGGGGCGGTGGGAGGCTCCAAAAGGAGGTAAAAAAATGCCACACATTCTGCCACCCAGCGCATATGACTCACACTTACCCGTTTGCAAAATCGCAGCGAAGTATGAAGGAAAAGGCGATGCCCGCCACATCATCGGCTCGGAGCTGTCTGCCCTGCTCCCCTTTGACAATTTGGCCCCCGTTACCATCGTTATTCCCAACCTCGATGTTGCCACGCTCCCAACTCCAGAGACGGTCAATGAGCATAATTTGAAGCTCGATTTGTTGATTGCCGATTTTAAGGGCCTTGTTATCGAGTTTTCTGGTGGTGACTTCGGCGCAATCCGTTACAAAGGCCGGGCCACGGGTGTGACCTTTACTAACCCCGCCATGGCCAGTACAGTGCCCAAAACCTAACAAATTCTGGTAACGCTGGGGCCCTTTCGGGGCCCCAGCCAATCAAAAAAACAATTTATACAAGGAGAACGAATTATTATGAACGACAACCGTCTGGATTGCCCTTATCTGCCCGACTTGATGAGAAACCGTGACCTTCAACGCGAGCTGGAGCAGGAACGAAAAAAGCGGATGGAAGCGGAAAGGCGTAGCAAACCGTTAGTTATTTTGCATGGCTTGCTTGCTGTCCTGCTGTTTGCGGCTTTTTTGGCCGTTGTTACCTATGGAAGCCGGAGCTGTGGGGATATAACTGCGTACACACGGCTGGTCGACGGCTTGGCGGTTCTGCTCTTTACCTTCTCTCTCGCTCTGATGGCGGTTAATATTACGCTTGACAGTCACGCCAAGCGGAAGAACGCCGCCAAAAAGAAGGAGGACTAAAAAATGTTACTTCTGCGAATTGTAGCCGCTCATTTTCGCAAGGTGGCTCATATGTTTAATGCCTATGGCAACAAGATTATCATGGGTATTGAGGCAAACGATCAGGAGATGCGGAAAGAGGGATACAGGGGCCTTAAATGGCTCCTGATCCCCCGGGTGTTACTTTGGGGTATTCCCGGCGCCTATTACGCTTGGAAGGGCCTGCTGATGGGCTATGTGGAGTTTGTCGGCATTTTCTATATCATTGCCGCTACTGTCACCGCAACTACTGATGTCCCGGAGTTGCCCAAGCAGGAAGTCGATAACTCTCCGGCCGACGCTGTTGTAATGAAGCACGCCAAGGAGGGGCGCAACGCCATGCTTGACTACATTTCCATTGTATGCGAGAGTCTTGCTGAGCAGACCGAGATATATAGTCCGGGAACGAGGGGCGAATTGGCCTATCCAAGTCTTAATCGTTGTATTCACATGGAAAAGGGTGTGCCGGTTGTTAGCGTCCAGTTACACTATGAGGGTGAGATAGATACGGCGCAATTCAAGGAGCGATTCAATGACCGTATGGCCCAAAAGCTGGACAGCGGCGAGCTTTTGGGCAAGCCCCCCGCCCTGTTCTACGACAAGGACAACAACCCTCATACGGCGATTCAGGCCATCCGTTGCGTTCCCTTTAAGGGGAAGAAATACATTCGGCTGGATGCTGTGCGGGTCAACGAGGCCGCCCTTGCACTCATGGACGATGTGGAGCGGGAGAGTCAGTTTGAGGTTGCCGTTGAGGAGCAGCTGGACGATGGCGAACTTTAAGCCTCCCCGGCTGGCTTTGGGGTACGGCTTGGACGCTTGGGTAAATTTCCATGAGAAAGAGCCAATTACCATCGACATATCGCCAAGTGAGAACTCTCATATTCTGGTGTGCGGAATGTCCGGCTCCGGGAAGTCTTACTTGGAGCACCAACTGTTATACCGCCTCATACAGGCTGAAAAAGACCGGGGCGGGGAGTACTACTTTGCCGACTACAAGGGAGATGACAGCTTTAGCTATCTGCGGAGGTGCCCCCGGTATTACACCTATAAGGACACGCTTACCGCTCTGAATATTGTCCACTCCCGCATGATTGACCGTCAGTCCGGGGAGGACACCGATAGAAACCCTATCACGCTGGTGTGGGATGAGTACATGGCCCAAGCCCTCAATATGACCAGTGAAGACAAGAAAGCCGCCGCCGTGATGATGAACAAGGTGAGCGAGATCCTTTTGCTGGGCCGTTCCCTCTCCGTTCGTCTGATTGTCTCCTGCCAGCGGGCTGATGCCATAGCCTTTCCCGCTGGTAGCCGCCTCAACTATGGAGTGGTCTGCGTTGTGGGGGCAGCGGTTCGCTCCATCTATGAAATGCTACTACCAGACCATATTGAGCAAGTGAAGGGCCGACAATTCGGACGTGGTGAAGGCGTGGTATTGCTTCAGGGCTCCACCCTCCGTTATATCAAAGTCCCCGCTGTCCGGGACGAAAACCGTATGCGCCAAACATGTCTTGAAGCATTAGGCAGGGAATGACTCAGTACCGCCGCGGGCGGTGGCGAAGTGAAGCGAAAGCCGCCGCCCGCGGCGGCCCCGTCCGGGTCACTTCCCTTAACTTGATTTTTTATGAAAATCAGGCCGCGAGGCAAAAAAGATGATAGTAAAACGTATTGAAAACGAACGTCCCCGTGCATCATCAACGGTAACAGTAAAACGCTGTGGTAACGTGACGGAGGTGCGTTACACCGTCCACGGTCCGCCCGAAATCGTCATAGAAAAAATAAACGCCGATTTATATGTAGACAAGCGAACAGGCGAGGTCAAAGAGTTTCAGCACCTTGCAAGCCGCGCCGACGATAAATCGAGCGTTCTGCAAAGCCTCCGAAATCTCCGAGATTTGATAAACGCTAATCTCACGGCCCCCGAAACGGCCTTGTGGGTGACGCTGACATACCGGGAAAATATGCGGGACGCAAAGAGGCTATATGAGGATTATCACGCCTTTTGGAAACGGTTTTGCCGGTATTTGAAAAAGAGCGGCTACCCGCCAGCGGAATACATAATCGCGGCGGAACCGCAAGGCCGTGGCGCTTGGCACCTCCATTGCCTTTTTCTGTTCCCTGAAAAAGCACCATATATCCCAAATTCTGATATGTGCAAGATGTGGGGCCACGGTTTTACAAAAACAAAGGGGCTGGAAGGAATCGACAACCCCGGTCTATATCTCACTGCGTATCTTGGTGATATGGAAATAGTAGAGGCGATAGCCAGCGGAGCGGAACGCGGACGACTGGTGGAGGTTGAAGCATCAGGCGAAAACGGGGGAAAGCAGAAAAAAGCCGTCGTAAAAGGCGCGAGGCTCAGATTATACCCTCCTGGCTTCAACCTCTATCGGTGTTCGCGTGGAGTGAAGCGTCCCGAAGTACAGCAGATGACAGAACAGGAGGCCCAAGCGGAGATCAACGGGGCCACCATGACTTACGAAAAAACCATTGCCGTAATTGGAAGCGACGGCGAAACAAAAAATATCATCAATTATCGTCAATATAACAGACTTCTGAAAAAAGCTGACGAGGCTGACGATGATGGATAAAAAATCAAATGGCGGCCCCGCCGCCTACCGCATACCCACACATCAAATGTCGTCCGCAGACGAAACCGCTGAAAACGGCGAATTGTTACCAATAATTGTATAAGCTGGCACACCGCCACAAAGTAACCCATATTGAGAGAAACCCATATCGGCGTACCTCCGCCAGCGTAGGAGGTACAAATTGACAGATTACTTACCAAACGCGCCGGACATTCTTACCATCCAAGAGGCCGCCGAGGCTTTGAGAATATCTGTTGATGTCATAACAGACTTTATCAAAGCGGGAAAAGTAAGGACGGTCAAAATCGGAGAAAAAGTCCTGATTTTAAAGGCTTTTTTGCTATTTTTCATTGAAAATTGTCAACAAATGTGCTATACTAATGAGGCGGGAGGCGATGAAAGCTCCAACGCCCAGCACCTTGAAAACCGCATAGAGCCGGATTTTGTGCCATTATCGGAGGGAGTTACCGATATGGCAAAAAAGATTAATCAACCCGTCGTTATCAATGGAGTAAAGCACTGGATTACCGCTGGAAGTATGCAGGAGTTCACCGACAAGGTTGTGAAGCTCACGGGGACGCCGCAGGAGCCGGGAAAACACCTCTTTGCCGACTATGCCTTGAACTGGTTTGAAACCTATTCCAAGCCCAACGTGGAGACGGCCACGGCCACCACCTACAAGCGGCAGTTGTCCCTCCACCTGCTCCCGGCCTTTGATGGGCTTAACGTGGAGGACATCACCACCGACCACGTTCAAAGGCTTTTCAACGGCATGACCGGGGCCAAGGCCACCAAGGACAAGGCCCGGATGGTCCTCAATCAAATCATGGACGCCGCCGTGGAGGACAAGCTGATTTCCTCCAACCCCGTAAAGTCCCGGCGCGTGAAGATCTCCGGCAACGCCAGCCGCGCCACAACGCCTTACAGTGTGGAGCAGATGCGCTATTTGGTCCAGCATATAGGCGACATAAAAAGCCCGGCTGACCGCGCGTATTTGGCTCTGCAAGCCCTCCACCCGCTCCGTTTGGAGGAGGTGCTGGGACTCAGAGGGGAGGACGTGGACACCCATGGTTGTGCGGTACATATCCGCCGCGCCGTCACCCACCCGACACGCAATCAGCCGGAGATAAAGGACACCAAGACGGAGAGCAGTCACCGCACCGTGGGCCTTTCCGCTCTGGCGCTCCCGTACATCGTGGAGACGCCCGCCGACAAGTTCATCTTCGGCGGCGACAAGCCCCTTTCTTACACACAGGTCAGAAAGATGTGTGACCGTATCAAACGGGACACGGGCTTTTCTGAGAACATCACGCCCATACGCTTCCGCACCACCGTTTTGACCGACCTCTACGACCAGACCAAGGACATAAAGCTGGCACAGGCCGCCGCAGGACACACCACCCCGGCCATGACGCTGAAATATTACGTCAAGGGCCGGGAGACTTCCAGCAGCGCCACCGCCGCCGTGGAGCGGGCCTATTCGTGAAGTTGGCGGAAAGTTGGAGGGCCGAAAACCCCAAAGCCCTTGTGCCGCAAGGCTTTTGAGCCCTCCAGCAGTCCAAAAAGTTGGTGAAAAAGTTGGAAATCGCCCGATTTCCCGTCAACGAGGTCTTTTCCCGCAAAGCAAATACCCCAAAAAAGTTCAAAAAATATAAGAAAAACCGCCCAAATCCGAAGATTTAGGCGGTTTTCGTTGGAGCTGCTACCCAGATTCGAACTGGGGACCTCATCCTTACCAAGGATGCGCTCTACCGACTGAGCTATAGCAGCATTGGCGACCGAGAAGGGGCTCGAACCCTCGACCTCCGGCGTGACAGGCCGGCGCTCTAACCAGCTGAGCTACTCGGCCGTGTCCGGGTTTCCTTAACGGCGCTCGATTATTCTATAATAAATGTGACCGCTTGTCAAGTGGTATTTTCAAAAAATTTGTCCAACTCCAGCATATCCCGCCTTTTGACGGGGGCGGTGAGGGTGAGCCACCCGCCGGTCAGGGGGTCCAGAAAGCGCAGGCGCGCGGCGTGGAGGAGGTGGGCGGTAAGGCCCAGGGAGGCACTGAGGGCGCGGCACTCCTCGAAGCCGTAGAGCTCGTCGCCCAGGATGGGGCAGCCCAGGTGGGCGCAGTGGACGCGGATCTGGTGGGTGCGGCCGGTTTTCAGGGAAAAACGCGCATAGCTCACCCGCTGTCCGTTGATGGTCGCCGTGCCCAGTGTCTCGTAGGCCGTGACGGCCCGCTTGCCGTCGGGGCGGACGACGCGCTTTTGAGAGCCCGCCCGCTCCCTGGCAATGGGCAGGTCGATGACGCCGCGTCCCTCGGGCAGCTCGCCCCACAGATACGCCAGATACTCCTTCTCCGCCCCCGGGGC
Organism: uncultured Oscillospiraceae bacterium; assembly: GCA_947627085.1. Taxonomy (GTDB): domain Bacteria; phylum Bacillota; class Clostridia; order Oscillospirales; family Oscillospiraceae; genus RUG626. The sequence goes on along the minus strand of CANQUO010000112.1, from coordinate 320 downwards.
GTGGAGGGCGTCCGTGGCCAGCGCCTTGGCATGGGCGTCCTTCGCCAAAAGGATAACGCCAGATGTGTCCCGGTCCAGCCGGTTCACGGCGTGGACCGCCCCGGTCCCGGCGGTATCCACCAGATACCCGGCGGCAAGGTTGAGGAGCGTCCCCGTATACCGCCCCCTGGACGGGTGGGTCAGCATCCCGGCGGGCTTGTTGACGGCCAGGTACGCCTCGTTTTCGAAGATCACGTCCAGCTCCCCCCGCTCCGGGGGAATGTCCGGGGCCGCCTCGGTGAGGGCCAGATCCGCCTCCACCGTCTCCCCGCTCCGAAGCC
>CANQUO010000111.1 GCA_947627085.1 uncultured Oscillospiraceae bacterium | reverse complement strand
TTGCACTTCTCGCACATGGGCTTTACTGAAGGTCTGACTTTCATATATACCTTCCTTTCATTTCGCGGGAATATGTTTTACTTTGTACGCCAGGTTATCCTGCCGCGGGTCAGGTCGTAGGGCGACATCTGCACCGTGACCTTGTCCCCGGGGAGTATCCTGATGAAGTTCATACGAAGCTTTCCGGAGATATGCGCCAGTATAATGTGGCCGTTTCCGATATCCACATTGAACATGGTGTTGGGCAATGACTCCACAACGGTACCTTCGAGCTCGATCACATCATCTTTAGCCAATGTGCATACCTCCTTTTTCTTCCTCCCCCGCCTTGCCGGCGAGGGCACGTCTCAATTCGCTGTTGGTCACCTTTTCGCCCGAGCGGAGCTTCATGTCGGTACGATCGTCCGACCGCTCCACAAATTGAAGGTGCTTCAGCTTCTTCCTTTTCGGCTTTTCAAGCCTTCTGCCCTTCCCGTCGGCGATCAGGGCGTATAGCCCGTCGCTCTCCAGGACGAAGAAAAGCTTCCCCGCGTCCCGGCCCCGGAGGGACCGGACCACGTCCGCCTTCTGAATGTCCATCTCACACCTCCGGCTCGGGAACCGTTAGTATCTCGGGCTCGCCGTCGGTAACAAGGATGGAATTTTCATAGTGGGCCGCCATTGAGCCGTCCCTGGTGACCACGGTCCAGCCGTCACGAAGCGTGCGGACCGCCCAATCGCCGGCGGCGACCATGGGCTCCACGGCCAGCGTCATGCCCCGCACGATCCTGGCCCCGTGGCCGGTCTTGCCGTAGTTGGGTATCTCGGGCTCCTCGTGCATCACGGCGCCCACGCCGTGTCCCACATAGTCGCGGATGACCGAAAAACCGTTGACCTCCACGTATTCCTGGACCGCGTGGCCGATGTCGGATATCCGGCAACCCGGACGGGCGTATTTTATGCCCTCGTAAAAGCTCTGCCTAGTGACCGACAGGAGCCTTTTCGCCTCATCGTCCTTCGCGTTTCCCGCGATGAAGGTCGCCGCGCAGTCCCCAACGAACCCGTCAAAGGTGGCGCCCACGTCGATGCTGACGATATCGCCGTCCTTTATGACGTACTTGCCCGGGATGCCGTGTATGACCACCTCGTTCACCGAGATGCACACGCTGGCCGGGTAGTCGTTGTACCCGAGGAAGGTGGGGTACGCGTGCTTTGATCTTATAAATGCCTCTACCGCTTTGTCTATCTCTTGGGTTGTTGCGCCGGGGACCGCCATTTTTCCCGCAAGTTCGCGGGCAGCCGCGGCAATTCGTCCTGCCAGGCGCATCTTCTCAATTTCCCGGGGGGACTTTATACGTATCATACTCAGTCTATCCCCAGGGCCTTGAACACTTTTTGGGAGGTGGCCTCTATGGTGTCCTCCCCCACCACGGTGACCAGCTTGCCACGGGACTTGTAGTAGTCCAGGAGCGGCTCGGTCTGGGCGTGGTACACATTGAGGCGGCTCTGTACCGTCTCGGGCAGGTCGTCCTTTCGAACGGTGAGCTTGCCGCCGCAGGCGTCGCAGACGCCCTCCACCTTGGGGGGATTGCTCTCCACATGATAGGTGGCGGAGCACACACTGCAGGTGCGCCTGCCGGACATGCGCTTTGTTATCACCTCGTCGGGGACGTGGATGCACAAGGCGGTGTCCACCTCTATGCCGTTGGCCTCAAGGGCGTCGGCCTGAGCGACGGTGCGGGGCACACCGTCAAGGATGTAGCCCCTTTTGCAGTCGTCCTTCGCCACACGTTCGGCCACGATGCCGATTATGACATCGTCGGGCACGAGCTGGCCGGCCTCGATTATGGCCTTGGCGCGCAGTCCCACGGGCGTGCCCTCCCGGACAGCCGCCCGCAGGATGTTGCCTGTGGAAATGGTGGGAATTTCAAGCTTGCGGGAGATTATGTCCGCCTGGGTGCCCTTTCCGGCCCCGGGGGCTCCTAAAAGTATGAGTTTCATACCGCGCTCCTTAATTATTCAAGAAATCCCTTGTAGTTGCGCATGATGAGCTGGGCCTCCAGGCTCCTGACGGTCTCCAGCGCGACGCCCACCACGATTATGAGGGACGTGCCGCCGATGGAGATGCCGGAGTCGTGGGCAGTCGAGGATATGGCGCCCACGATGAGGGGGACCAGGGCGATAATGGCCAGATAGATGGCGCCGAACAGCGTGACCTTGTTGAGGACCTTGGCGATGAAGTCGCTGGTGGGCTTGCCCGGGCGGAAGCCGGGGATATAGCCGCCGTTCTTCTTTAAGTTGTTGGAGACCTCAATGGGGTTGAACTGGATGGTGGAGTAGAAATAGCTGAAGAAGATTATCAGCAGGAAGTACAGCACCATGTAAAGGACGCTTGTCTGGTCAAAGAGCTTGAGGAACGTGCCCCAGCCGCCGGCGCTCTTGCTGGTCTTGCCGAAGAACATTCCCACCGTGGCGGGCAGGCTCGCGATGGAGCTTGCGAAGATCACGGGCAGGACGCCGGACATGTTGACCTTGAGAGGCAGGTGTGTGGACTGGCCGCCGTAGACCTTGCGGCCGACCACGCGCTTGGAGTACATGACGGGGATGCGCCTCTCGGCGTTGGTGACGATGACGATAAGGACGATCATCGCCAGAGCCCCGATTATCATAAGGGGATAGATAACGTAGACCTTCCAGCTCTCGGCATTGATGAGGGTGTTCACCATGCTGATGACGGTGTTGGGTACCCGGGCGATAATGCCGGCGAAGAGGATGATGGAGATGCCGTTGCCGATACCGAACTCCGTGAGCTGCTCGCCCATCCACATAACGAGGGTGGAGCCGGCGACCAGGGTGGCCACTATAACGATGGCGGGCCACACGCCGGTGCGGGACATGAGCTGGTTCGTGGAGAGTATCACGTAGTAGCCGTAGGACTGCAAAAGCGCGATACCGATGGTGGTGTAGCGGGTGATGTTCTCTATCTTCTTCTTGCCTTCCTCGCCGCCCTCCTTGGAGAGCCTCTCCAAAGCCGGGATGGCGATGGTCAGGAGCTGGATGATGATGCTTGCGTTGATATAGGGCTGTATCGAAAGGGCGAACACGGTGCCGTAGGAGAATGCCGAGCCGCTCATCACGTTATATAAGCCCAATATGGTGCCGGACAGGTTCTGGTTGAAGTACGCCCCAAGGAGCTGGGTGTCAATAAATGGAACGGGGACCGCGTTGCCCAGTCTGAAAAGCAGTATGACGAACAGAGTGAAGAGGAGCTTCTTTCTGATCTCAATGACCTTCCAGGCGTTCTTTAATGTCTTGAGCACCTCAGATCACCTCAGCCTTTCCGCCAGCCGCCTCGATTTTCGCCTTGGCCGTCTCGGAAAAAGCAGAGGCTTTAACTGTCAGTTTCTTCGTGATCTCGCCGTTTCCGATGACCTTGACGCCGTACTTGACACCGGAGAGGATGCCGGCCTTCTCAAGGGCCTCCACATCCACGGTGGCGCCGTCCTCAAAGCGGTTGAGCATGGACACGTTGACGCTGTCCAGGGGCTTTGCGAAGATGTTATTGAAGCCGCGCTTGGGGATGCGGCGGGCCAGCGGCATCTGGCCGCCCTCAAAGCCCACACGGACTCCGCCGCCGCTGCGGGCCTTCTGGCCCTTGTGTCCACGGCCGCCGGTCTTGCCGTTGCCGCTTCCGATCCCACGGCCCTTCCTCCAGGCCTTGGAGGTGGAGCCGGCGGCGGGAGATAAGTCGTTCAGTTTCATTCCCGTACCTCCTTATTTCTCTTCGGTGACCTGGAGGAGGTAGCCTATCTTGGCGATCTTGCCTCTGGTCTGGGGATTGTCGGGCTGGGTGGTCTTGTCGCCGATCTTGCGCAGCCCCAGGGACTCGGCGGTGGCGACGTGCTTGGCTATCCTGCCGTTGAGGCTCTTTACGAGCGTTATATTAATGTTAGCCATTTTAAGTCCTCCTTAGCCCAGAATCTCTTCGGGGGCCTTGCCGCGGGTGGCCGCGACCTGGGACACGTCCCGAAGGGACTTGAGACCCTGCATGGTGGCGGCGACCACGTTGGCGGGGTTGTTGCTCCGCAGGCACTTAGTACGGATATCCGTGATGCCGGCGGCCTCGACGACGGCACGGACAGCGCCGCCGGCGATAACGCCGGTACCGGCGGGAGCGGGCTTCAAAAGCACCCGGCCCGCGCCGAATTCGCCGATGACCTCGTGGGGGATGGTGGTCCCCTTCAGGGTGATGTGTGTGAAGTTCTTCTTGGCGTCCTCGATACCCTTGCGGATGGCCTCGGAGACCTCAGCGGCCTTGCCAAGGCCGAAGCCGACCTTGCCCTTGCCGTCGCCCACGACCACCAGCGCGGAGAATTTCATTACGCGTCCGCCCTTGACGGTCTTGGAAACACGGTTGAGGGAGACGACCTTCTCGATATACTCGCTCTTGACCTCCTCGCGGTCGCGGCGGTTTGATCTTGCGTTGTTGTAAGGCATATTCGTTTCCTCCCTCCGTTAAAAGTTCAGTCCGCCCTCGCGGGCGCCCTCGGCCAGCTCCTGTACGCGGCCGTGATAGATATAGCCGCCACGGTCAAATACCACGTCCTCTATACCCTTGGCCTTGGCCCTCTCGGCGATGAGCTTGCCCACCTTGCGGGCGCCCTCCTTATTGGAGCCGGAGCCTTCAAAATCCTTTTCAACGGAGGAAGCGGCGGCCAGCGTGACGCCGTTCACGTCGTCGATGAGCTGGGCGTAGATGTTCTTCTCACTGCGGAAAACGTTGAGCCTGGGGCAGTCCGGCGTGCCGGAGATCTTGGCTCTGACTCTCTTGTGGCGCTTTAAGCGCTGTGCGTTAGTATCAGGTCTTTTAATCATTTAGGCACACCTCCTTTTATTTACCAGTCTTGCCTTCTTTGCGGCGAATGACTTCGTCTGCGTACTTGATGCCCTTGCCCTTGTAGGGTTCCGGCGGCCTCTTGTTGCGAACATCGGCGGCGAACTGGCCGACCTGCTGCTTGTCAACGCCGCGGATGACCACCTGGTTGGGGTTCGGCACGTCGATGGATATGCCGTCCACCTCGGGGACGATGACCTGATGGGAATAGCCCAGGTTCATGACCAGGTTCTTGCCCTCCTTGGCCGCCCTGTAACCGACGCCGTTGATCTCAAGAGTCTTGGAAAACTCGTGGGTCACGCCGTGGACCATGTTGTTGAGGAGCGTGCGGGTAAGTCCGTGAAGGGCCCTGTTCTCCTTGGTGTCGTCGGGGCGCTTTACGTGGACGACCGCGCCGTCCTTCTCGATGGTCATAGCGGGGCAAAGGGTCTTTGTGATGGTCCCCTTGGGGCCCTTGACTGTAACGACGTTGCCCTCGGCAACGGTAACGTCAACGCCGGCGGGGACGGTAATGGGAGCTCTACCAATTCTTGACATAGTATCGTACCTCCCTTACCACACGAACGCCAGGACCTCACCGCCGACATGCTGCGCGCGCGCGGCCTTGTCGGTCATGATGCCCTTGGACGTGGAAATGATGGCGGTGCCGAGTCCCTTGAGAACATAAGGTATCTCGTCGGTGCCCGCGTAAACGCGAAGGCCCGGCTTGGACACGCGGCGGAGCCCCTGGATGACCTTCTCGTTGCCGTTGTACTTCAAGGTCACCTTGATGACTCCCTGACCACCATCATCATTGATCTGAAAGCTCTTGATGTATCCCTCGTCAAGCAGAATCTGGGCGATGGCCTTTTTCATGTTTGAGCAGGGAATCTCTACGGTGGGGTGCTTTGCGGAGTTAGCGTTCCTGATGCGGGTCAGCATATCCGCAATGGGGTCTGTAACTTGCATTTTCTTGTTTTCCTCCTTGATCAGAGTTACCGTCCGGTCACCCGGTCCGGTTCAGGCGGCGAGGTATCCACGGCAATAGCGTGATTGCCGCGGACCTTTCGCCATCCTATATACCAAATAAAATTACCTCTCCGGCTCCCCCCTTGGGGGAGCTGTCACGGCGCCAGCCGTGACTGAAGGGGCGTCTCCCCCCTCCGGGGGAGCTGTCACGGCAAAGCCGTGACTGAAGGGGCCTCCCGCCAAGGTTTGGCGGAAAAAGATTTACCAAGACGCTACGGATTGGTGAAGATTTTTTCGTCAGGCGAGGCGCGCGAGTGAAGCTGTATTAAAATACAGCGAATGAGCGCAACGACGCATGGCGGAAAAAGATTTACCAAGACGCTTTTTTCACTCCCGGTATTTCTCCCTTATACGCCAGCTCCCTGAAGCAGATACGGCAGATGCCGTAGTTGCGAAGGTAGGCGTGGGGGCGGCCGCATATCTTGCAGCGGTTATACTTGCGGGTGGAGAACTTGGGGTCGCGCTGCTGCTTGAGTATCATTGATTTCTTAGCCATGTTTTTTCTCCTCCCTTAGTCTCTGTAAAACGGGGCGCCCAGCAATGTGAGAAGCTCGCGGGCCTCCTCGTCGGTCTTGGCGGTGGTGCACATCACGATGTCCATACCGCGAATCTTGTCGATCTTATCGTAGTCGATCTCGGGGAATATGAGCTGTTCCCTGATGCCCAAAGCGTAGTTGCCGCGGCCGTCGAAGGAGTTGGGATTGATGCCGTGGAAGTCGCGCACGCGGGGCAGGGCCACGTTGAAGAGCCTGTCCAGGAACTCCCACATCCTGTCGCGGCGGAGGGTGACCTTCACGCCGATGCTCATGCCCTCGCGAATCTTGAAGTTAGCGACGGATTTGCGGGCCTTGGTGACGACGGCGTGCTGGCCGGCGATGGCGGATATCTCCTTCACCACGTTCTCGGTGACCTTGGCGTTGTCCTTGGCGTCGCCGCAGCCCACGTTGATGACGATCTTGTCAAGGCGGGGAATCTGCATGACGCTCTTGTAGCCGAACTTCTTCATAAGAGCGGGGGCGATCTCGGATTGGTACTTCGCCTTCAGGTTGGGGACCCTCTTGACGGGGGCCTCGACCGGGGCCTCGGCGGCCTTTGCTTTCTTTTCAGCCATGTTCAATCACTCCTCCTCTCTCAAAACTCGGCGCCGCACTTCTTGCAGGCGCGGACTTTCTTGCCGTCGGCGATCTTGTGGCCGACGCGGGTGGGCTTGCCGCACTTGGGGCAGACCAGCATGACCTTGGAGACGTAGATGGGGGTC
>CANQUO010000110.1 GCA_947627085.1 uncultured Oscillospiraceae bacterium | reverse complement strand
GGGGGTGTGGATGTTGTTGGCGAAGGAGACGAGCATCTCGTTATAGCCGTCGTTATACTGGAAGGCGATCTCGGCGATGGAGTCCTCCCGGCCGCCGGACATGTAGATGACGTCCGGAGATATGGGGGTCTTGTGGTGGTTCAAATACTCCACGAACTGCCTTATGCCGCCCTCGTAGTGCATGTCGTCGGAGACCGGCTCCTCGCCGCGCATATCCGTTATCCTTATCCTGAGCCCGGCGTTCAAAAAAGCTTGCTCCCGCATACGCTTGTGGAGGACGTCGTAATCGTACACCGTGTCGTCGAACATCTCCGGGTCCGGCTTGAAGGTCACGGTGGTGCCGGTGCGGTCGGTGTCGCCGATAACGGTGATGGGGCTCGTTATCTCGCCCCTTGAGAACTTCATCTCATATATTTTCCCGCCCTTGTGGACCTGGACCTCAAGCCACTCGGAGAGGGCGTTGACGACGGAAGCGCCCACGCCGTGAAGTCCGCCGGAGACCTTGTAGCCCCCGCCGCCGAACTTGCCGCCGGCGTGAAGGACGGTGAAAACCACCTCAAGGGCGCTCTTTCCCGTCTGGCCCTGGATGTCCACGGGTATTCCCCGGCCGTTGTCAACCACGGTTATGGTGTCCCCGGGGTTTATGGTGACCTCGATGTGGTCGCAGTAACCGGCCAGCGCCTCGTCGATGGCGTTGTCCACTATCTCATATACAAGGTGGTGAAGTCCCGAGGAGCTTGTGGAGCCGATGTACATACCGGGCCGCTTGCGGACGGCCTCCAGCCCCTCCAACACCTGTATCTGACTTGCGTCGTACTCCTCGGTGACCTTACCCGTTATTTCGTTTACTTCGCTCAATTCTGCCATTATTTCCTCCAAGATATTTCGCTCTGATATCGGTATCAGTCGTCGTCGTTAATATCGTTGTCCCCGTGGACGTCCTCATAATCATCATCGGCGCTCATGACCTCCATGGGCCTCACGCGCCGCCTCTCCTTGGCGTCCTCCACGCTCTTGTGGATGAGCTCCTTTATCCGCCGGGGGTCCTTGACGTTAACTATATCGAGGTGCGGAGCGCTCTGGTCGGAGGATATGACGCATATGGTACCCACGCCGAGTATCCGCTGGAAGATGTTGATGCTCAGCTGTATATCGCGTATCCTGTAAAGCAGTACCTCCTCGGACTTTACGCTCAAAAGCCCCTTCTCCAAAAAGAGCCTGTCGTCGCTGAGCCGGTATTTCGTGAAGGTCAGGGGCATGCCCAGTACCCGCCTTCTGTCTTTCCAAATGTACTCCACACCGTCGTTGTTGTTGCGCGCCATTTTATTCTCCTCCTTAAAATAGATTCTCCTCAGCCGCCCTGCGAAAGAGCGTCTGGGAGCCAAGCTGTGTCAGATATACTCCGCCGTCGGTGACCACGAAGGCCTTTGGAAGGTCGTCGGACACATTGTGTGTCTGTCCTCCGCTCTGCGCGGCGGTCAAAAATTCCCGGGTTATTTTTGAATAGGAGCTGTTGTCCAAATCGAATATGCCCACGACGCTCCCATCCTGCACCACCGTATCATTGCCCAGATGCAAATACATTTCCGCCCTCCACCGTCAGCACCCTTCCGCCGGTCCTGCCGGCCACCTTTTCGTCCTCACAGCAGGTGATGAACACCTGGCCCTTCCCTATGCGGTTGAGAACGAAATCCTGCCTTGTGCCGTCAAGCTCCGAAAGCACGTCGTCCAAAAGCAAAAGAGGGTATTCCCCCAGCTGTCCCCGGTGTATCTCCAGCTCCGCAAGCTTTACGGACAACGCCGCCGTCCTGGTCTGGCCCTGGGAGGCGTAGCTTTTCGCTGTCCTGCCGTTTACTGTTATCTCAATATCGTCCTTGTGGGCCCCGGTGAGGCACAGCCGGGAGGAAAGCTCCGCTTCCCGGTGTTGCCGCTGGTGCTCCATGACGGCCTTAAATATCTCCTCCGCCGGGCCTTTGGGGTCCTCCACTGTCTTAACGGTGGAGTAGGTGAGCCCCAGCTCCTCCCCGCCGGAAAATTCCCCGTGTATTTTGGCGGCCTCCAGCGCCAGCTTCTCCACAAAATTCGCCCGGTAGTGGATGAGCTCCGCGCTCATCCTGGCAAGTCTCAGGTCGTATTCATCCAGGAGCTCCAACAGCGCCGGCTTCTCCTCCCAATCCCGGAGTATCCTGGTCTTATTCTCGTATGCCCTGTTGAATTCCGTGAGCGCCGCGGCGTACCGGGGCCGGAGTTGGCAGATGGCCAGGTCCATGAGCCGCCTTCTCTCGGCGGCGCCTCCCTTTATGAGGTTTAAGTCCTCAGGGCAGAAGAGGACCGAGGAAAAATTCCCGGCGAAGGTCTCCACGGTTTTCTGCTTTACAGAGTTTACGAGCATCTGCCGCCGTTTTCCACGGGAGAGGACTATCTTCAGCCTCTTCTCCCTTCCAGCGCTCTCGCCCCGGGCCTCTATTTTGGCCTCGTCCTCCTCAAAGCCCATGAGCTCCTTATCGGACCTTGCCCTGAAGCTCCTACCGGCGCAGAGGAGAAAAAGCGCCTCCAAAAGGTTCGTCTTGCCCTGGGCGTTCCTGCCGGCTATGACGTTTATGCCATCGGAAAATTCCGCCACGGCGTTTTTGTAGTTGCGAAAGCCCTGAAGGGCGATGGTCTCAATGTACATTACCCCTCCGCCGCCACGACGTATTCCCCGCCGAAAATCTCGACCTGGTCCCCGGGACGGAGCTTTTTTCCGCGCTGGGTACATGTCTCACCGTTCACCGCGACCTGACCGTCGGCGATGACCGTCTTTGCCATGCCTCCGCTCTCCACTGCGTTCGCGAATTTCAAAAAGGAGTCTAATTTAATATATTCCGTGGAGATTTTTATCTCCTCCGCCCTTTTTATCTTAGCCTTTACCTTAACCCTCATTTGCCTTCAGCCTCACGGGGAGTATCATGTAGATAAAATTCTTGCTCCCGTCCGCCGGGACTATGACGCAGGGGGAGACGCTGGTGGAGAGCTGGAGCCGCAGATTGTCCGCGGGTGCAACTCTCAGGGCCTCCAGAATATAGCGGTTATTAAATCCTATCTCAAGCCCCTCGCCGTCGCCCCGGACCTGACACTCGTCATTTGCCTTTCCCAGGGTGGTGGCGGTGGATATGCGGAGCACACCGTCGCCGAATACGCACCTCACCGGGCTTTTGAACTTGTCGTTTATTATGAGGGACACCCGCTCCACGCCGGAAATGAGCGTCTTTCTGTCCGCCTCGATGCTGTACTTGCTCGTCTGGGGTATGGAGTTGCGATAATTTAAAAATTCTCCCTCAAGCCGCCTCGATATGAGCATGTTGCTCCCCAATGTGAACATCACGTGCTTTGTGCCCAGGGTTATCTTCACAAGCTCCTCGCTGTCGCCGGCTATCCTCTCCACCTCGGAAAGGGCGGTACCGGGCACCACGAAGGATATTTTTCCCACCTCAGTCTTGGCCACCCTCTCCCTGCGGAGGGCAAGGCGGAAGCCATCCACGGCCACGACGGTGAGGATATCGTTGTCCACCTCAAAAAGCGCTCCCGTGTGGATGGGCCGGGCCTCGTTGTCCGAGACGGCGAAATTCGTCTCGGCTATCATGGCCTTTATGTCCTTCTCCTTCATATAGACGGAGTTCTGATAGTCCACCGTGGGAAGGTCGGGGTACTCCTCCGAGGATATGCCCATGATGTCAAATTCACTCATAGCGCACTTTATATGCACCATATACTTTTCATTGACGGAAAGATATATGATATCGTCCGGGAGCTTGCGGATTATATCCCCGAAGAGCTTGGCGTTTATGACCACGCTCCCCTCCTCGCTCACATCCGCCTTTATGGTGGAGCGGATACCTGTCTTAAGGTCGTACCCGGTTATCACCACGTCCGTGTTGGCCTCTATCAAAAATCCCTCAAGGCTCGGCACGGCGCTCCTGGCCGCGGCTGCGTGGCTTGTAATATTGACGGCGCTGAGAAGCTCGCCTTTTTCGCAGGAAAATTTCATTTTTCCGTCCTCCTCGCTTATGTTCGTTTTTCTCTCTTATAATAGAAGGATAGTTTATCTTTTTAGTAGTATTAGTAGTAGTGGCCGAATATGTGGAAAGACCCGGAAAGTCCGGTCATTTCAGGGTTTTTTGTTTTTTTGGACCTGTGGAAAACCCGGAGCTTTTTTCACACCGTCCCACACCCTAAAATTTGTCATAACATCTGAAAACAGCTTATCCACATTTGTCATGTGGAAAAACCCTCTACTGCCGGGAGTTTATATTTGAGGTTATATCCCTTATCATCTGGGAAAATTCCGGGTCGGCTCTTACGTTTTTCTCAATCTTCTGTATACTGGACAGGACCGTGGTGTGGTCCCTCCCCTCGAATATGTCGCCGATATCCTTGAGGGAGAGATTCGTCAGTATGCGTATCTCGTACATGGCGATCTGCCTTGCCAGCGTAGTATTTTTCGTCCTCCTCTGGCCCTTCAGGTCCTCCGGGGTGACGGAAAAATACTTGGCCGTCTCTGAGATTATATCCTCCGGGGTGGGCACATACTGGGATTTTTCCCGGAACATGTCCTTTAAGATGCGGGCCACCTCCGTCACCGTCATCTGGGCGTTCATAAGGTCCCGCTGGGCGCGTATTTTAAGCACCGCCCCCTCCAGTTGGCGGACGTTGGAGGTCATATTTTCGGCGATGTAGTTGACCACGTCGTTTGGAAGGGAGAGGCCCACCTTCATGGATTTGTTTCTGACTATCGCCGCCCGGGTCTCAAAATCCGGCGGCTGGATATCCGCCAAAAGCCCCGACTCAAATCTGGTCCTCAGCCTGTCCGCCAAAAGCGGCATCTCGGATGGCGGCCGGTCGGATGTAAATACCATCTGCTTTCTTGACTCATAAAGGGTGTTGAAGGTGTGGAACATCTCGTCCTGGGTAGAGGTCTTGCCCGCCACCGTCTGGATATCGTCAATCAAAAATAAGTCCGCCGACCTGTATTTTTCCCTGAATTCCACGTTTTTACCATTCTGTATGGCGGTTATAAGCTCGTTCATAAAGTCCCCGCCCCGGACGAACACAATCTTGTACTCCGGGTGTCTCCTTGACACCTCGTGGCGGATGGCGTATAGAAGATGGGTTTTTCCAAGCCCCGACTCCCCGTAGATAAAAAGCGGGTTATATTCTCTCGTCTGCTCCTGGGCCACGGCGAGACATGCCGCGTGGGCAAATTTATTTGAGGGCCCCACAACGAATTTATCAAAGGTGTACTGCTCCGGGTCCGCCCCGTCGTCTGTATTGACCGTCTCCTTCAAATCCTTCTCCCCGATGAGCCGCACCTCCACGTCCCCGGAGAAGAGCTGCTTCAAGGCGTCCTTCACCGTGCCTAAGAATCTGGCCTCAATGACGCCACGCTTAAAATCCGAGGGCACGAGCAGGGTAAGCCCCGTCTCGTCCATGGCCGTCACCCGGCATTCGGAAAACCAGGTGTTTATGGCCACGTCCGTCAGGCTGTTTCCCATGAGCTCCATGACGCTTTTCCATATATCCTCAAGCGAATTCATATCCTCATCCCCTCCGAAACAGGCGGAAAGCGGCCTTATGGCCGCATATTTTCTTATCTTACATTGTACCAGAAATCCCGTTGAAAAGCAATGTTTTATTTAACTTTTCCCCGGTTTTTCACGCCCCCCGGGAGCTCCCCCGTGAAATTTTGAAAGGATAATTCTGGTAAGCCACGCGCCCAAAAATCCGAACAATATCCCGCATACCGCGCCGCCCAGAACATCGGTCGGATAGTGGACGTAAAGATAGAGGCGCGAGAGCGCGATCACCGCCGACAGCACGCAGGCCGGTATCCACAGCTTCGACTTGTTGGCCGCCAGCGCCCCCACCACGGTGAAGGACGCCGCCGCGTGGCCCGAGGGGAATGAGTAATCCCCGGGCTTTGAGACGAGCAGTACGATATCCGGATTTACATCGTACGGTCTCGTCCTGGCGATGAGATTTTTGAGCAGTCCGTTGCACAGCGCAAGGTCGATAAGAAGAGAGACAGCGCAGGCAAGCCCCAGCTTTCTCGTCTTTGGGATTATGAGCAGCGCCAGGGTGAAGAGTATCCAGAATATGCCCCCGTCCCCTAAGACCGTCACGATGGGCATGAACCAGTCGAGGAAGGCGCACCGCAGATTATTCTGGATGAAGTCAAGTATACCGATCTCAAATAGATTCATTGTCTCACCTCATATTACGTAATTGTCCCCCGGGTCCCCGGAGTTTGTAAGCTCCGCCAATGTCACGGAGTCCAGATACCCGTTTATCACCCCATAGAGCCCACGCCAGAGCCCCACCGTCCGACAGCCGGCCTCTCTTGGGCATTTTGCCGCCCCGTCCTCAAGACACGCCACCGGCGCTAAGGAATCCTCCGTCAAGGCCAGTATCTCCCGGACCGTGTAATTTTCCGGCGGGCGGGTGAGCTTATAGCCTCCGCCCTTGCCCCGAAGGCCCCGGAGAAGGCCGTTTTTCACAAGTGACTTGAGTATACTCTCCAGGTACTTTTCGGATATCTCCTGCCGCGCCGCGATCTCCTTTAAGGGGACAAATCCCTCCAGGTCGTGCTCCGCCAGGTCCACCATGACCCGAAGCGCGTACCGCCCCTTTGTGGATATCATCATAAATCCCACCACCCCCAAATCTTTTTACCCATTATACAGTAGGGTTGGTAGTTTTTCAATAAAAAAGATATTGACAAAGTCCCAAAAGAGGATTATAATCCCTATAAACCTATTGAATAAATAGGAATAAAGCCAAAAATCAGGAGGCACAACAATGTCAAAAATCTACACCTCAGTTGACCAGCTCATCGGCGGCACGCCCTTGCTGGAGGTACGGAACATAGAAAAAAAGGAGGACCTGAAAGCGAGAGTCCTTGTGAAGCTTGAGTACTTTAACCCCGCGGGCTCCGTGAAGGACCGGGTGGCCCTGGCCATGATAGACGACGCGGAGAAAACAGGCAAGCTCAAGCCCGGGAGCGTCATAATCGAGCCCACCTCCGGCAACACCGGCATCGGCCTTTCCGCCGTGGCCGCCGCCAGGGGGTATAGAATCATCATCGTCATGCCGGAGACCATGTCCGTGGAGCGCCGCCAGCTCATGGGCGCCTACGGGGCGGAGCTGGTA
>CANQUO010000109.1 GCA_947627085.1 uncultured Oscillospiraceae bacterium | reverse complement strand
GACCATGGACTTCGGCGCCCTCTATAAGGGCTACTGCTCCGACACCACCCGCACCGTGGCCATCGGCGAGCCCACGGAGGAGATGGTGAAGGTCTATGACACCGTCCTCCGGGCCCAGCTTGAGGCCATAGCGGCGGCGAAGGCCGGCATGACGGGCAGTGAGCTTGACGGCGTGGCGAGGAAGGTCATAGCGGACGCCGGGTACGGGGAGTACTTCACCCACTCCCTGAGCCACGGCGTGGGCATCGACATCCACGAGTACCCCAACTGCTCCCCCAGGAGCGAGAGCGTCTTAAAGCCCGGAAACGTCATATCCATGGAGCCGGGTATCTACCTGCCCGAGCGCTTTGGCGTGCGGATAGAGGACGTCATCGAGATAAAGGAGGACGGATGCTTCGACTTGACGGAGCTTCCAAAGGAGCTCCTGGTATTCTGCGCCTGAATTTTCTCGGATAAGACCGGGATTTAACATATTTTTTCTTGCATTATCCGGGAAAATGATGTAGAATATCTTAGATGTATTTAAATCTTTTATAAAATCGCGTCTTTTCAGAATAATACCTACGGGAGGATAAAAACATGGCAACAATCACCGCCAGCGATTTCAGAAACGGAAAGACCTTTGAGTACGAGGGCAAGCCCGTCGTGGTCGTGGAATTCCAGCACGTCAAGCCCGGCAAGGGCGCGGCCTTTGTGCGCACCAAGATGAAGAACCTCATCACCGGCGCCGTGACCGAGACTTCCTTCAACCCCACCGCCAAATTTGAGGAGGCGTTCGTGGAGCGCAAGGAGGCCGAGTACCTCTATCAGGACGGCGACCTCTACTATTTCATGGACCCCGAGACATACGAGCAGGAGCCCGTCAGCGGCAGTAAGCTGGGCGACAACTTCCGCTTTGTCAAGGAGAACATGGTCTGCACCATCAGCTCCTATAAGGGCGACGTGTTCGCGGTGGACCCCCCCAACTTCGTGGAGCTTGAGATCACCGACACCGACCCCGGCTTTGCCGGAAACACCGCCACCAACACCTTAAAGCCCGCCACGCTGGAGACCGGCGCCGAGATCAAGGTCCCCCTCTTTATAAACGTGGGCGACAGGATACGCATCGACACCCGCACCGGCGAGTATCTTGAGCGTGCCAAGGGCTGAGCCCGTATTTCTTAGTGGCGCTCGCTCCTCTCCGTATTTTGAATGGACAGGGGCGTATAAATCTATCCCAAGGGCTGATATTTGAAAAGGAGGAATTTCAAATGACACCTGCTGAGAAAGTGGCCTATATCAAGGGACTTATGGAGGGCATGGAGATAGACACCTCCAAGGGCGAGGGCAAGGTGCTGGCCGCCATTGCCGACGCGCTTGAGGACCTGGCTCTCGGCCAGGAGGACCTTCAGAGCTCCATCGACGAGCTCAATGAGGGCCTGGACGCCGTCTCCGACGATCTGGAGCTTGTGGAGGACCTTGTTTACAGCGAGGACGACGAGGACGATGAGTGTTGCTGCGGCCATCATCACCATCACGGCGATGAGGACGACGAGTATGAGTACGAGGTGGAGTGCCCGGCCTGCGGAGCCACCCTCATACTTGACGAGACGGACCTTGACCAGGGCGTCATCGAGTGCCCCGAGTGCGGCGAGACTCTGGAGCTTGAGCTCACCGAGGACGAGGACGACGATGATGACGACGACGATTACGAGGAGTACGACGACGAGGACCTGGAGCCCGAGGAGTGATCCCGTAAGCATGTCTCTTTGAGCCTGTTTCGAAAAAATCAATAACAAAAAGGCCGCCCTTTGGACGGCCTTTTCGTGTGCTGGTGCGTTATGATAGATCTTTCGGTTCAAAAAATACGTATCGCCTTTGAAAAGGGCAACGATATATTGAAGGGCGTGACCTTCGACGTAAATTCCGGGGAGCACGTTGGCATCCTCGGCCGGAACGGGGCGGGCAAGACCACCCTTTTCCGTATTATCTCCGGGGAGCTCGACTCCGACGAGGGTAAGGTCGTCACCGCCCCCGGCAAGCGCGTGGGCGTGCTGAGCCAGATACCGGTGTACCCCGAGCACTTCACCGGCGAGGACGTACTGCGTCAGGCCCAGCGGAGAATTGAGCGCATGGGCGAGGAGATGGAGGCCCTGGCCGGGAAAATGGCCCAGGGCGACTCAAGCTCCGACACCCTCCGGGCCTACGACAGGCTGTCGTCGGAGTTTATAAGGCTCGGCGGCTACGAGCTTCAGCGTTTCCGGGACACCGTGGCAAACGGCCTGGGCATACCGGAGATACAGCGGGAACAGCCGTACTCGGAGCTCTCCGGCGGGGAGCGCACGCGGCTCAATCTGGCAAGGCTCATTTTGGAGGACACGGACATACTACTCCTTGACGAGCCCACGAACCACCTTGACATGTCCGCCTCCGAGTGGCTGGAGGACTATATAACGAAGTTTAAGGGCACGGTCCTCGCCATCTCCCACGACAGATACTTCCTTGATAAAACCGTCAGCCGTATCGTGGAGATAGTGGACGGCTTGCCTGAATTTTACAGCGGCAACTACTCCTTCTACCTTCAGGAGAAACAGCGCCGCTATGAGGAGCGCCTTCGCCAGTATGAAAAGCAGGAGGCGAAGATCGCCCAATTGCAGAAGGCCGCGGACGATCTGCATCTCTGGGCCTTCATGGGGGCGGATAAGCTCCACAAGCGGGCATTTTCCATCGAAAAGCGCATTGAAAAAATGCGCGTTGCCGAGCGGCCAAAGGCGGAGGCCAAAATGCGCTCCCGCTTCGGGGAGCGGGAATTTCGCGGCGACGAGGTGCTTGTGGCGAAGGGACTTTCAAAAGCCTTCGGCGACAAGCGCATAATCGAGAATACCGACCTGCTCATAGAGCCCCGGGAGACCGTGGCCCTTATCGGCGACAACGGCACGGGAAAGTCCACGCTCATAAAGATGATAATAGGGGAGGAGCCCCAGGACTCGGGCTTTGTCCGGCTGGGCCCGGCGGTGAAGGCCGCCTATCTTCCCCAGACCGTGACCTTTGAGGACGGGAACCTTTCGGTCCTTGAGACCATGATGTACGAGGGCCATTGTACCCAGCAGGAGGCCCGGGACAGGCTGGCGGCCTTCCTTTTCCGGGGCGAGCAGGTCTTTACCCCGGTGTCGGCGCTGTCCGGCGGGGAGAGGAGCAGGCTGAAGCTATGCATGCTCATGCGCTCCGACATAAACCTCCTCATCCTGGACGAGCCCACGAACCACTTAGACGCCGCAAGCCGCGAGTGGATAGAGGAGGCCCTGTCCGATTATACCGAGACGTTACTCTTCGTCTCCCACGACAGGTACTTCATAAGCCGCTTTGCCACCCGCATATGGGCAATGGAAAACGGCGAGCTTCACGACTACCGCATGGGCTATGAGGAGTACCGGGCCTACCTTGACCGCCAAAAACAGCTTGCGCAGTCCACGACCGTAAAGGCGGAAAAGCCAAAAAAGGAGATAAAAAAGCCCGCCGCCTCCAGGGAGAAGAGCCTTGCCAAGGTGGAGCGGGAGATATCGAAGTTGGAGGAAAAAATAGCTGAAAACGAGAAGGCCCAGGAGGCCGCCGCCACGGACTACACAAGGCTCATGGAGCTTACAGCGGAGCGTGAGACGATGGAAAATGAGCTTACAAGGCTCATGGAGGAATGGGAGGAGCTTGCCCAGTGAAAAAATACGCTTCATATCTTTTGAGCTCCGGCGTGTGCCTCATATTCGCCGCGTTTTTCGCCTTCGCCCTTGTGGGGTACAGGTTCCTGGGACTGTGCTTTCTGGCCCTGGCGGCGCTTATATTGGTATTTGCCGCGCTCAAGGCGATGGGTATAAAGCATCATAAGGCCGCGAGAGGGATAAAGACGGTGCTTTGGTGCCTTATGGCCATCGCCGCCGTCGCGGTTATTATCACCGAGGCGTTCATAGTCTCCGGGGCCACCGCAAAGGCCGCCGGCACTGAGCCACAGGTCGCCATAGTCCTCGGCGCCGGGGTCCACGGGACGGTTCCGTCAAGGTCGCTCCGGGCCCGCCTGGAGGCCGCTTTGGAGTACGCCAATGATAACCCGGACGCCCGTCTCGTCCTCTCCGGCGGACAGGGCAGGGGAGAGGACGTTTCAGAAGCCCGGTGCATGTACGACTGGCTCACCTCCCACGGGGTTTCGGACGATAGGCTCATATTGGAGGAGCGGGCGTCGAGCACCGAGGAGAACCTTGAGTTTTCAAAGAGGATTTTGGACGACCTGGGCTACACCGGCGGCGTGTGCGTCATAACCGCCGGCTACCACATCGCCCGGGCCAAGCTCATGGCAAAGGACGCCGGCTTCACCGAGGTCGCCGCCCGCGGCCGCGGCACCAACATGCCGGTATTGGAGTTCAACTACTATCTCCGTGAGGCCCCGGGGATTTGGGTGTATTTGCTGACGAGATGACATATTAAAGGATGCGCCTACGGCGCGAACCAAAAAGGGGAGGGTTTAGAACCCTCCCCTACGGCGATTTTAGGAGATTTGCCCAAACAACCCGTAGGGGCGGGTCCTAGACCCGCCCACCCCTCGTCCCGCCCGCAGGCGCCTTCATTAAATATTTTTCGCAAGGACATGTGCCTTTGTCGATAAAATAAAAAACCGCCTCGGCGGTTTTTTATTTTATCCGTTGAATTCTTCCCCCGCCTCCATCTGGGCTATCGCGTTTTTGATGTAGGGGCCGACCTCGCTGCGGTCCATGCTGAGGGCCACGGCCAGCTCGCCGTAGAGCATATCCTCGGCCCGCTTCATGTACCGCTCGTCTATCTGCCCTAACTTCTTGCCCTGGGAGGTCACGTGCTGGCGCTTTAAGTACACGTCCTTTATGAGCTTTACGAGCCCCGCGCAGCTGTATGACTGTATGGTCCGCTGGTAGTGCTCGGTTAGGAACCGTAGGTTTGAGTTCTCGTAGAGCTCCCCGGTGACCTCCGGCATGGTGCGGATGAGGTCAATGGCCTCGTCCCGGCTTATCACCGGGCGCATGAATACAGGGGTATCCACCGGAGCGAATACCCTCCCTGAGCGGTAAAGCGGCGACAGGGTATAGTAAAGCCTGTCCTTGTTGACGCCGGACACATTGGGCGAGCCGATGTCCTCAACGACGCAGACGCCCTCCCCGCCGTAAACTATCATTTCCCCAGTCTCAAACATAAGCTGATCTCTCCCAAATCGCGGTAAAATACGAAATATATGTATAATTTCTCTAATATGTAGTATATCATAAATTTTGCCCAAATGTAAGTAAAACTTTTCGTTTTTTTCAAAAAAAGCTTGCGTTTTTTGCGTATATGTAAAAAACGTATTGCCTTTTGGCCGGGAAAATTCTATAATAAAACATATTCTGTACAAATTTGGAGGGGACCATGAAAAAACTGGGTTTTGGCCTTATGCGCCTGCCGGTGACGGACGAAAACGACCAGAAGAGCATCGATATGTCTGAGCTTTGCAAAATGGTGGACACCTTCCTTGCGCGGGGCTTTACATATTTTGACACCGCCTACATGTACCACGACCACCAGAGCGAGATCGCCATCCGTGAGGCCCTGGTGAAGCGTCACCCCAGGGACAGCTTCACCCTCACCACAAAGCTCCCGGTGTCCATGTGCAAGATCGAGGGGGACCAGGAGCGGATATTCGAGGAGCAGAGGCAAAAGTGCGGAGTGGAGTACTTCGACTACTACCTCCTGCATAACTTAAATAGCGGCAATATCGCCACCGCCGAGAAATTTGACGCCTTCGGGTTCCAGCGCAGGCTTTTATCGGAGGGGAAGATAAAGCACATGGGCTTCTCCTTCCACGATAGCGCCGAGACCCTGGACAAAATACTCACCGCCCACCCGGAGGAGGAGTTTGTCCAGCTCCAGATAAATTACCTGGATTGGGATTCCCAGCGCGTCCAGTCACGGCTCTGCTATGAGACCGCCGTCCGCCACGGCAAGAAGGTCATAATCATGGAGCCCGTGAAGGGCGGGGCGTTGGCCAAGCTCCCCGAGGACGCCGAGGCTCTTATGAGGGCCGAGGACCCGGAGGCCTCCATGGCCTCCTGGGCAATAAGGTTCGCGGCGGGACTTGACAATGTCCACGTGGTGCTCTCGGGCATGAGCAACCTTGCCCAGCTTGAGGACAACACCTCCTTTATGTCCGACTTCAAGCCCATAACGAGCGCCCAGCGGGAGAAGCTATATAAATGCGCGGAGATACTCAATAATTACGTGGCAGTGCCCTGCACCGCCTGCCGCTACTGCACCGAGGGGTGTCCCATGGGCATCGAGATACCCGACATTTTCTCCATCTACAACGCCCACATGAAGGCAAAGCTTCTGCGCTCCTGGGGGGATAAGTCAAAGGAGAAATATCAGGAATTTACCTCCACCCGCGCAAAGGCCTCCCAGTGCGTAAAATGCCGCCAGTGCGAGGGCATATGCCCCCAGCACCTGCCGGTGGTCGATACCCTTGCCGAGATCGCCGGAATATTTGAAAACTGAGGTGAATAAAATGAAGGTTTTGCTTGTAAACGGAAGTCCCCATGAGAAGGGGTGCACCTACACCGCCCTTGCCGAGTGCGCCAGGGCTCTAAACGATAACGGCGTAGAGACCGATTTTTTCTGGCTTGGCACCGCCCCCATCGGAGGTTGCCGTGGCTGCGGCGGTTGCCGGAAGGCCGGAAAATGCGTTTTCGGCGGGGACAAGGTCACGGAATTTACCGACATTTGCGATAATTACGACGGCTTCATCTTCGGCTCCCCGGTCCACTACGCGGCCATGAGCGGCGCCATGACGAGCTTCATGGACAGGGTGTTCTACTCAGCCGGGGGAAGGCTCCGCTCAAAGCCCGGGGCGGGGGTGGTCTCCGCCCGTCGCGGCGGCACCACGGCGGCCCTGGACCAGCTTCAGAAGTACTTCTACATAACCGGTATGCCCATCCCCACAAGCCAGTACTGGCCCATGGTCCACGGCAACACCCCCGCCGAGGTGGCGGAGGACCTGGAGGGCCTTCAGACCATGCGCCTGCTCGGTGAAAATATGGCCTGGCTTTTAAAGTGCATCGAGGCCGGGAAAAATGCCGGAATAAACCCGCCGGAAATGCTCATGTACGGTAAAGAAGCAAGCAACCGAAAACAATAGATAGACCGCCAGCACTACACTATTCCGAACCAA
>CANQUO010000108.1 GCA_947627085.1 uncultured Oscillospiraceae bacterium | reverse complement strand
TTTTTTGAGGACCCGTTCACCGGCTTTTTTGAAAACGGCGACATCGCCGAATTCAAGACCGACATCTCCGACCAGGGCGACAGCTACCTTCTGGAGGCCGATCTTCCCGGCTTTGACAAGAAGGATATACACCTTGACGTGTCCGGCGACGTGCTGACCATCAACGCCCAGCGTCACTCCGAGCACGAGGACAAGGACAAGAAGGGCAACTATATTCGCCTGGAGCGCTCCTACGGCCAGTACAGCCGCCAATTCGACGTCTCCGGCATCGACGCTCACGGCATAAAGGCCAAATACGAAAACGGCGTCCTGAAGCTCACCATGCCCAAGAAGCAACAGCAGCTCCCCGAGAGCCACACGTTGGAGATAGAGTAAGTCCCCAAGTCAAATATTTTTTCTGACGACATGTGCGTCAGAAAAAATCCCTTTTGTCACGCAAGTGTGCCGATTGCGGCGCGCGCGGCGTGACAGCAGGCAAAAATCGCGAATAGGCCCGCAGGCCTTTTCGCGATTTTTGCCGCACGTTCCCCCCTTGTCGACAAAGGCCATTTGCCTTTGTCGACAATCTAAACCGCTCCCCGAAAGCAAATCGGGGAGCGGTTTTCCTTTTCGATTGCGAAGCGTCTTTGTCACTCCCGAAATTCCCGCATTTCCACGACCCTGCCGCTCTCCAGTCTCGACCGCTCGGCGGCGAAGGCTATGTAGTGGCTCTCGGCGGAGGCGGCAAGAGTTGTGGTGCGGACGCTCTCCTTCGCGTCCCTGGCCACAAGCTCCAGAAACTCCTCCACAAGCCGGGTATCGCCGCCGGAGTGGCCCTTGAGGTCGGTGGCCAATTTCCTTATATCCATGTCGTAGTTGTCCCCATCGTATGGCATCACGTGGATGGTCTGCTCGTTTAGATTGGCGACCATCTGCCCACGGGTGCCCATTATGACCGTGTCACGCCCGCCGCGCTTTGTGAAGGCACACATGGTCAGCTGAGCGGTGGCTCCGCCCTCAAACTCAATATTCACCACCTGGTGGTCCACCACGTCGTTGTCACAGCGGTAGACGCACCGTCCGTAGGGCCCCGTCTCGATGGCCCGGCGCACGCTTGCCTCGTCGGGCTCCGGGGTGAGCACGTCCACGGGCCAGCCGGTGTTGCCGGCAAGGACCCCGGTGCCCCTATTCGTGAGATATATCTTCTCCGCGTCATAGGGACAGGCGCCACGAGCGGCACATTCGGTACACCGCTCCCCGCTGCCCTCCGGCGCCATTTCGGGCCTGAACTCATGGAGTCCCCCTAAGCTGGAGACCCGGACGGCCCGTTTCCCCAAAAGCCAGACGAGCAGGTCCATGTCATGACAGCATTTTTGAAGTATCATGGGGCTGGTCTCGGCGGTATTTCTCCAATTGCCCCGCACGAAGCTGTGGGCCTGGTGCCAGTAGATGACGTTTTCGATGTGCTGTACGCTGACCACATCGCCCACGGCGCCCTCATCCAAAAGGCGCTTCAGCTCCCCGTAAAAGGGCGTATATCTGAGGACGTGGCAGACCGAGACCCGCCGGTTTAAGCTATCCGCCAGCTCCACCAGCCTCCGGCACTCCTCCGGGTCCGGCGAGATGGGCTTTTCCAAGAGCAGATCGTAGCCCAGCTCCATGGCCCGGGAGGCATGGGCAAAGTGCTGGCGGTCCTGAGTGCAGATAAACGCCGCGTCGCCAAGCTTGCCGCTGCTCAGAAGCGCCTCGCCGGAATCAAAGCACCGCTCCGACGGTATTCCGTAGCGCCTTTTCGCAAGCTCCACCATCTCCGGCCGTATGTCGGCCACGGCGGCTATCTCCATCCTGTCCGGAAACTCCCTCACGCAGTCCGCGTAAGCGTGCAGCCCCCGACTACCAAGACCGATGATGACGACCTTCACCTTTTTCATATTTCGCCCTCCATGTCCTTGTAAGCGTTTTTAAGCGGCCGTATTCCCTCGCGCCCCGGCGCGGCCGGGGTGCGCCGTCCCTTTATGTCCTCGCTTCTCAGCCGTCAGCGGTCGGAAGCACTATTTTTATGTCGAGCCGCCCGCCCAGAGCCTTCGCGATGCGCTCCAATGTGGCCACCGAGGGGTTCGCCACCCCCCGCTCGATTTTGGAGATATCCGACTGATCGATGCCCGTAAGCTCGGACAGCCGCTTTTGGGATATCCCCGCCAGAGCCCGGGCGGACGCCACGGCGTGAGCCGGCGCGGTCTGAAGCCGGAGGCTTTCCCTCCGAACAGTCTCGCCGTCCTCATAAATGGTCTCGGCCTCGATATCCAGCTCGTCGTTCCAGCGGATGCCGTAGGCCCCCATGAGCCTGCCTGAGAGGAACAGCGCCCGGTCCTCCAGCGCCCTGAGCTGGGGATATTTTGGAAACAGTGCCCGCATGTCATATTTCTTGACGGCGCCGTCCTCAAACGTCACAGCGAGCGCCGTCCCATCCAGATAATTAAGCTCAATTGCCTTGTGAAACATGGCTCTCCCCCTATCCCCCGAAGATATTATTTGAGCGGCGGTAGCTTGACATACCTCTCGGTCTCCCACATCTCCATAAGCTCCTTCTGGTACATCATAATAAATTCCCTCACCAGCCCTTGGGCTTTTGATGTAACTTACTATTTATTATCAGGGATAAATCCCCTATTGTCAACACCTTGCCGGATATTTTGGGCCCCGCGAAAAAGACGGTGCGGTTTTGGAGGCATGAAAACACCCCGGAGGGCGTGCCTCCGGGGTGGGGCCATATGAGCTTAAAGGGAGCGGTTCCCGTGGTCGCGTTCCCATCGTGCCAATGGGCTCACTTGATGGCAGAAAACAATTCGCTCTCGTTTTCAATAAGGTCCTTCGCAAGCACATGGTGGTCCAGGTACTGGACGCCGTATTCTCCGGCGCTGATCTGCCGGGCAAGTCTGCTACGGTAATACGCCTCCGCCGCGAAACGGTAGTTGATATCCTTTTGAAGCGCGATATCCTCAATAATACTCTGTTCCAGCGACCGCCGATAGATACGCTCCAGTTCCACGCCCGAATCGTTCATTTCATCACCTCGTAGCATCCGGTAAACCTCAGATTTGCATCGATGGCCTTCTGGGAAATCAGGCAATACTGGTCATTCAGCTTGTAAAATCTCAATTCTCCGATCGTCCGCTCCTTATCCCAGACTCCGCGGAAATACATATCTATCGTTCTGAACACGTCATCGTTTGCCACACTGCCAATCACAATGTCGAATGACTTGTAAACATCCTCGCCTTTTCGACAGGCGCAAACAAAGTCCAGCCACCGTTCGTTGTTCCCATTGAACGTGAGAACACTCAGGCCGTCATAATTTTCTGCCAGCTCATAGACGTTCACCACCGCTCTTCCGCCCTTGCGCATGGCCTTACGTCTTGCCCAGCGCTCGGCCTGTTCCCGGTATGAGGTCACATAGAAGCCCTCTCCGAAGTCAAGATACTTCTGAGAGTGCCGATTGTCAGGGAATCTTATCTCTGTCGTCGACCCATGATAAACGATCACGCCAGCACTCCCCTCTCTCTCATCATGCCGGTAATGTCCGCGACCAGGTACTTTTCACCGAGCGTGTGGAGGACGTCATAGCACGGAATAATGTACCCGTCCAGGATTCCCGAATCCGTTAGCCGCCTGTATATCTCCGGCGTTGAAAGGCCCGCGTGCTCGGCCAAAAGATTTATCAAAAATACGCAAAATTCCATTTCCTTTTCCGTGCAGGCGGACATTTTCCACACCTCCGAAAGTAATCTTATTATATTATAGCATGTTCCCCCAAAAACATCAACGGTCCAAATAATATTCCGGAGACCGCAAAATCTCCGGAATACGCCTTCTCATATAAGCTTGAACAGCACCAAAATTATGCCGTAGACGATACTGCTCGCTATCCCGAAAACGATGACGGGGCCGGCGATGATGAACATCTTGGCGGCGGTGCCGGTGATGAAGCCCTCGGTCTTGAATTCCAGGGCCGGGGAGACCACTGAGTTCGCAAAGCCGGTGATGGGGACCAGGGTGCCGGCGCCGGCGAATTTGGCGATGTCGTCATAGACGCCCACTCCCGTGAGGAACGCCCCAAGGAACACCAATATTATGCTCTCGGTCGTGGCGGCGTTCTCCTTTGAAAGGCCCGTGGCCATCATGCCGTCCAGAAGGCCCTGGCCTATACAGCAGATGAGCCCGCCCACGACGAAGGCCTTTATCATATTGGGAATGAGCTTGGAGTTGGGAGTCATCTTTTTTACGTACTCGCCATACTCCTTATTTGTCATTTTCATGTTGCACCTCCCTTGTTCAATGTCGGTATTTTTCCCGAACAGGGCAAAAAAATTCAAAATATTTCGTCCAGCCCCCTCCGGTTTGTTGAATTTGTTCCGAAAACCTGTTATAATAAGCCGGAATACGGTTCCGCCATGGCGGGTCCGGAAAAGGGAGTTGAAGCGAGTTGTATTGCAGTAATTGCGGAAAGCAGATAAGCGAAGGCGCGTCCTTCTGTACAAATTGCGGCGCCCCCGTAAGGCGACCCGCCGCCCCCGATCCCTCGGCCCGGCCCTCGCCCACCCAGGGCCCGGTCCGTGAGCCCTCGCCCACCCAGATACCAAGGCCCGCAAGCGCCCAGGTCCCCCGGACCCCGGCGGCCACGCGCCAGCCGGCGTATCAGCCGCCAACGGGCCGTCAGCCCCAGGCTTCCGGCGGGAATCGGGGCAAAAAGGGCGGCTCCTCCGGCGCGGTGTGGCTCATCGTGGGCATCGTCGCGGCGCTGGTGGTGGTCCTTGTGGCGGGATTTTTCATTTTACGTCACCTTGGCCTTCTCCCCTTCGGACAGGGAGACGGCGAGCCCGGGCACTCCGACTATGCCCCCGGGAACAACGATGACTCGGACGGCGACAGCGGCCCCGACGGTCAGGGCCCCGAGATCGATCAGTACCCCGACACGGTGGTCATCGAAAACTTCGTGGCCAATCCCGAGCCCTTCAGCGGGCAGAGCTTCGCCCTCAACGCCGGCGTGACGGAGATCAACGGCAACCTTGTCCGGGCCCGGGTGGACGCCGGGGCCGGAACCGATATTTATCTGAGCATCCCCGCCGGAGTGGAGACCGTCTCCGTGGGCGACAACGCCTATGTGGACGGCACCTACCGCTACGTGGGCGGCGGCGCCGGGTATTTTGAGGGCGCGTCGGTCACGTGCACCAACAAGCCCGGCTCCCCGGTCCTCTACACGGACAGCGACATGCCCATGGGCATAAAGGCCCAGGTCACCGACTACTACAAATACCTCGGCGCGTTTTCGACCTCGGACACCGTTGACGCCTTTACCAAGGCCGGCGGGCCTCTGGTACAGCTCACCGTGGACGGCGGACAGCTCCGCTACACTGTCTCCAACGCCAGCGCGGACCTTGACAGTGTGGCCCAGATAACGGGCTCCGCCCCCATGGACGGCTCCCCCGAGGTGCGCTTTTACTCCCCCGACGACGGCTGGGGCAACAGCGTCAACGGCACCATATATCTCTACGCCGGGGGCTATGTGGCGGTGGAGGCCGCCGTCACCGGCTCCGGCCAGTGGTCCATGGCAATGCCCTACACCCAGCTTGTGACCTGCTCCGGCACGGTCCCCGTCATATACGAGCCCGCCGGGGACTGCACCCAGGAGCTTAGATGCGTGAGCTCCGGCTCCACAGCGGTCATGACGCTCTATAACTGGGACCACGGCAAATGGACGGACGTACTTGCCGTGAACGCCTCCATCGGAGCTAACGGCGTCAACTATAATAAGCGGGAGGGCGACAAATGTACTCCCGCCGGGACCTTCAACATCCTCTTCGCCTTCAGCACCCAGAGCCTGAGCACCGGCCTCAACTCCTATCGCGTGTCCTCCGGGGACGTGTGGGTGACCGACCCGGATTCCGCCTGCTACAACACCTATCAGTCCAGCCTCGCCCCCGGTAAGGACTGGTCCTCGTCGGAGGACCTTTATAAGAAATTCACCGGCGGCAAGTCCGTGGCCGATATCTGCTTTGACTACAACGGCGACGGGCTTACGGCGGGATCGGCCAGATACAACGGCGGCTCCGACCTGTTTATCGACGGCGTGGGGCCCAACGGCCAGATCGATTCCGGCTACGGCGATATAAAAATAACCTCCGACGATATGATGCGGCTCCTGCCTCTTTTAGACGCCGGACGTCACCCGAGGATAGTCATCTCCTGATATGAAAAAATATTTACCTGTTGCGGGGATAATGGCGGTGTGCGCGGTCCTGGCGGTCCTGGCTCTGACGCCCTCGCTGCTGAGAAAGCCTCCGGAGGCCACGGCGCCCACGGACGCGGCCACCGAGCCGCCAACCTCTCCGCCCGAGACGTCCCCGCCGCCAACCGAGACCGAGCCCCCGACCGAACCGCCCACCGAGCCGCCATCAGTGCCCACAGCGCCGGAGGAGATGATGTCGCTTCTGGGCGCGGCGGGCTATGAGCTTTCCGATATCGGCGGCTCACAGCTGATAATCGTCCGCTCCAGCGGCAGCGAGGCCGAGATACACGCCTACGAGCAGGACGAGGACCTCGCCTGGAGCAAGATATTCCCCACCGCCCCGGGCTATGTGGGGAAAAACGGCGTGAGCGCGGATAAGCGCGAGGGGGACAAAAAGACCCCCGCCGGACTTTTCCCCATACTCTGGGCCTTCGGCAACCAGCCGGACCCGGGCTGTAAACTCCCCTACCGCCAGTCCACGGATAAAAGCTACTGGGTAGACGACCCGGACTCCCAGGTCTACAACCAGTGGGTGGAGGACGACGGCCACCGGGACTGGGACAGCGCGGAGCACATCGTCTCAAAGGGCCGGTCCTATAATTACGCCGCGGTCATCGGCTACAACTCCGATCCCGTCGTACCCGGCGCGGGCTCGGCCATCTTCCTCCACGTAAGCTCCGGCAAGCCCACCTCCGGCTGTGTGTCCATGGCCCAGGACAGGCTCTTGGAGCTTCTCACATGGCTGGACCCTGAAAAATCGCCGGAGATACTGATTTTCTGAAACAAATCAAAAAACGCCGGGCGAAGGCTGATATGCTCCCCCTAAAGTAGACAGTGAAAAAGAAAACACTGTCGAGATAGGGGGAGCATACATATATGAAGGACCGGAACAAGATAGCGATTGAAGAAAAAGTAAGATTGGTTCAGCAGTGCCTTGCGGGCGAGATAAG
>CANQUO010000107.1 GCA_947627085.1 uncultured Oscillospiraceae bacterium | reverse complement strand
CACTTCATCGTGGCCTCCGCCCTGACGCTCCTGCGGTATCTGGCCGTGTTCCTGACGCTCCTGGCGCCGGCCTTTTATGTGGCGGTGGCCATGTACCATCAGGAGATGATACCCACCCGGCTCATGCAGTCCATGATAGAGGCCCGCTCCTCGGTGCCATTCCCCACGGCGGTGGAGGTCATTTTGATGCTCCTGGCCTTTGAGCTTCTGCAGGAGGCCGGGATACGCCTGCCAAGCCCCATCGGCGAGACGGTGAGCATCATCGGGGCCCTTATCGTGGGCCAGTCGGCGGTGGAGGCCAGCGTCGTCTCCCCGGTGGTGGTCGTGGTCATCGCCCTGGCGGGTATCGCCGGGTACACCATGCCAAATCAGGACATGGGCTCGGCGCTGAGGCTGTGCAGATTTTTGCTGGTCCTGGCGGCCATAGCCCTGGGGATGTTCGGCGTGGCCACGGCCTCGGCGATCCTCGTCTACCACTTGGCGAGCTTAGAGAGCTACGGCGTGCCATATATGTCGCCCTTCGCCGGGAGCGAGGGCCGGCACCTGACACGGGCCCTTTTCCGAAGGAGCATGACCGTCAAGCGCGACAGGGAGCCGGAGCTTAAGACCGGCGGCGGAGGGGAGGCAAAGCTGTGAAAAAAGCTTTTTGCGCGTTTTTAGCTCTCGCCATCGCCCTCGCGTTGACAGGCTGCTCTGGTCTTACCATTTTCTCAAATTACAGACACCTTGAGAACATCGAGCTTGTGCGCACGGTGACGGCGGACATGGAGGGCGAGGGCGTGAACGTGTCCGTCTACGGCACCGCCGGGGAGCAGTCCGAGGCCCGGATGTACGAAAGGTCCGGCCCCTCCATCGGCGTGGCCATGGGGAAGCTCATCCTCATGCCACTGGGGCGGGAGGCTATACTGTCCCACACCGAGGCCATGCTTATCGGCGAGGACCTGGCGAAAAAAAGCATCCGGGAGTGCCTTGACTACGTGGAGCGCTTTTCCGAGATGCGCCTTGACACCGGCGTGCTCGTCGTCCGGGACGGCACGGCCCGGGACCTGCTGGCGGGGCTCTCCGGGTCCGATACGCCGGCCTCGGACACCATTGCCGGCCTTGGCCGGAACATCGCGAAGGTGGGGGAGGGGTATTTTTTCACCGCCCGGGAGATAGCCTCGTCCATGGCGGACAACGGCTGCGCCCTCATTCAGTGCGTCCGTGGGGTGAAGGAGGAGAAGCTTTTTGAGGCCCGGGGGGACCTCAATCTGGAGCCGGCCGGCTTCGCCGTATTGAAGGACGGGGCGGTGTGCGAGTACCTCACCGACGAGGAGACATTGGGCGCCATGCTCCTTTTGGGAAAATACAAGTCCCGGAACATGGACCTTGCGCTCCCCGGCGCCGCCGTGACCGTGTCGGTGGACCTTGCGAAAACGGACATGGAGCCGGTCTTTGACCGGGACGGGCGCCTTACGGAGCTTCGCGTCAGGCTCAGCCTCCGGGCCAACGTCATAAACGTCGCCGGCGAGGCGGACATCACGGACGAGGCCGTGAGGCGTCAGTGCGAGCGGGAGCTTACGGAGATAATGACCGGCGCCGTCCGGGCCGCCGTCCGGCGCAGTCAGGAGCTGAAAATAGACTATCTTGACCTGGAGGGCGTCGTCCGGCGCTCATCGCCCCTGAAGCTTGAGGACATGCCCGGCGCGTGGGAGGACATCTTCCCCGGGCTTCCCGTGACCGTGGAGGGGAGCGGCGTCCTGGCCCGGACCTACGACATCGCCGACCCGCCGGAAAAATCCGGGAAGGAGGACAAAAACCCGTGGGAAAAACTGACAGAATCACTGAAAGGCAACTGAAGGTGCTCATATTCGTGAGCCTCCTGTCGCCCATGATCCGCATACTGCCCGCCTCGGCGGTGCTGTTCGCGGGCAGGGCCGCGTGGCTCTCGACGGCTCTCGCCCTCCCGGCGGGGGCGGCCCTTGTGGCCTTCACCCGCTGGGCCCGGAAAAACGCCCCGGAGGACATGGGACTTGCGGATATGGCCGTAGCGGGGCTGGGCCCGGTGTTGGGGAGGATATTCGACGTACTGTGCGCGCTGTGGCTCACCTTTTACGGCGGCTTCATCGCCCGCTCCGCCGCGGAACGGCTTTTAGCCACCGTCTACCCCAACGGCAACACGCCCATTTTCATTATCGTCATGCTGGCTGTGGCGCTTTTCACCGCCTCGGGCCTTACAAAGACCCTGTCCCGGACGGCGGAGATACTGATGCCCATTTTGGCGGCGGTGATCGCCGTGGCGCTCCTCTCGGCCCTGCCCGACGTGTCCGCCGCGCACCTGCTGCCGGTGACATACCGGGACATAAAGGATATAGCCTACGGGGCCCTGCCGATTTTCGACGTGATGGCGGCCTTCGCCTACTTTCTCTTCCTGTCGGGACACGTCCGGCGGCCAAAATCCCAGCGGCCCAACAGATTTCCCTGGCTCATAATGCTCGCGGCCGTGGCCTTCGGCGTGACGTTCTTCACCCTGGGGACCCTGGGGGAGAAGCTGGCCGTATCCATGGAAAACGCCTTTTTCATGGTGATACGCAACATCAAGGTCCTGGGCGTGGTGGAGCGCGTGGAGGCCGTGGTGGTGACCATATGGATAGTGACCGATTTCATATTTCTGGCGGCGGTGTTAATGATCGTGGCGGAGATATGGAAAACGGTCACCGGCGTAAAAAAACGGGCCGTATTCGTGCTCCCCAGCGCGGCTCTCTCAGGCGCGGCGGCCTTCCTCATCGCCGGGAACGCCTTCGCCTTTCAGCGCTGGTCGGATTTTATCATCCCGGCAATAAATATTCTGTTCGCCGTCATACTCATTCCCGCGGCGTTGACCGTGGGCAAGCTGAGAAGGAGGTACTGACATGGAAAAAAGAAAGCTCATATGGGCGCTGGCGGTGATCTTCGCCCTGAATATCGCCCTTATAGGACTGCTTCAGACAGCGCCGGACGCCGGGGCCGACAGTTACCGGCGCGGCGCCTCCGGCGAGACGGTGAAGAAGATACAGCGGCGTCTCTCCGACTGGGGCTACTACTCCGGGGCCGTGGACGGCATATACGGCTCCGGCACCGAGGCGGCGGTGAAAAAGTTCCAGAAGAAAAACGGCCTCACCCCCGACGGCGTGGCCGGTCCCGCCACTCTGGCGGCCATCGGACTGCCCTCCGGCTCCGGCGGGAGCTCCGGCGGCGGCTCGTCGGACGTGAATCTGCTTGCCCGTCTCATCTCCGCCGAGGCCCGGGGCGAGCCCTATTCCGGACAGGTGGCCGTGGGCGCGGTGGTCCTGAACAGGATCGAGCACCCGTCCTTCCCCAACACCCTCTCCGGCGTCATCTACCAGCGGGGGGCCTTCTCCTGCCTGGACGACGGCCAGTTTGACCAGCCCGTGGCCGAGAGCGCCTATCGTGCCGCCCGGGACGCCCTCAACGGCTGGGACCCCTCCGGCGGGGCCATCTACTACTTCAACCCCGCCACCGCCACCAGCTCCTGGATATGGTCAAGGCCGTATCTGACTACTATCGGGAAGCACAGGTTTTGCACGTGAGGGGGCTTCTTGGGGAGCGGATGGTTCGGTCCGAAAAGGTTATTTCGCCCCGCCGCGCGGACAAAAAAGGCTCCCCTTGCTAAAGGGGAGCCTGATTAAATGGTTGCGGCTTCGACGCTAATTTCAACGCGCCGCAGGCGCCTCCTTGTTCCTCACCCCCCTTTTGGAAAGGGGGGTGGCCCCGCAGGGCCGGGAGGTTCGAGCCTCTTATCCGTCGCGATATCTTATTAAGACGAGGGACGCAGGCTCTAATCCCCCCTACCCATCTCCGCGCTAAGAGCCGCCCCTTTGGGGCGGTTGCGCTCCGAAACGCGCCTGCGGGCGCAGCCTTTTCCAAAAAGGGGGTAAGACCGCGCGGCGGGGACGGGGGACGGGCGGGTCTGGGACCCGCCCCTACGGTGTTAACAGGTGGCGCCTCCGTATTATTTGTAGGGGAGGGTTCCAAACCCTCCCGTTTTTAATACGCGCCGAAAGGCGCAACCTTTTTCCCCTTAGCCCCTCCCTCCGGGAGGGGTGTCCGAGCGAAGCGACGGACAGGGTGGGCCGAATCCCCCGCCTCGGCCCACCCCCTGCCCCCTCCCAAAGGGAGGGGCTATTTCATTCATCCCCGAAGGGGATACATTCACACCCTACTCATCCCCCGGCAGCGGCGGATTTTCGGGCAAAATAACTTTCCCCAGGCACGCCACGGTGACGCCGGAGGAGGCGGGGACGGTGATGTCCGCGTCCCGGCGGGCGCGGTTGGCGGCGAAGAGGTATATATTGCCCTCGCTGTCCTCGGCGTACTGGCGGCAGACGAGCCTGTCGCCCACGAAAAAGAGGCCCACTTCCCCGTCCCGAAGGCCGCAGTCCCGGGAGACATACATATTCCCGCCGGGCTTGAGGTATGGCGACATGATGTCGTCGGTGACTCCAACGGAAAATACCGCCCCCTTGGGGACGGACTTGGACCTTTTCAGATATTCCTGCTCCACCCGCGTCACCTCGTCTTGATACATATACATACATTATATAACCTCCCCCGAAAGGGGGCAATATTTTTATGGGGCAAAACAATGTTTTACGTGAAACAAAAAATTCTTTTTAACGTAACAAAAAGTTCACCCTTGCCAAAATGATAAACTTATAATAATATATTGCATAAAAGGGGGAGTGTTAAAATGCCCGAAAAAGTACTTGTAGTAGAGGACGACTTCAACATTGCCGAGCTTTTGAGGCTCTATCTCGAACGGGAGAGCTTCGAGGTCACCATTGCCCACGACGGCGAGAAGGGCATAGTGGAGTTTGAGCGCCAGGCGCCGGATATCGTCCTCCTTGATATAATGCTGCCCAAGCTTGACGGCTGGGGGGTGCTGAGGAAGATAAGGGCCCAGTCCAAGGTCCCGGTGATAATGCTGACCGCCAAGGGGGAGACATTCGACAAGGTCGCGGGACTTGAGATGGGCGCGGACGACTATATCGTCAAGCCCTTTGACATGAAGGAGGTCGTGGCCCGCATCCGGGCGGTGCTCCGCCGTTACGGTGCCGACGGGACCGGGAACGGGGGCGTCAAGCGCAGATTGACGTTTGACAAGCTCATAATCGACATGGACTCCTTTGTCCTCACTGTGGACGGAAAGAGCGTGGACATACCGCCAAAGGAGATGGAGCTGCTCTACCACCTTGCCCTGTCGCCCAACCGGGTATACACCAGGAACCAGCTTCTGGACGAGGTGTGGGGCTTTGACTATTTCGGCGATTCCCGGACCGTGGACGTCCACATAAAAAGGCTCCGGGAGAAGCTTGAAAACGTCTCCGACGAGTGGAGCCTCAAGACCGTCTGGGGCGTGGGGTACAAATTCGAGCTGAAGGATCAGTCCGAGGGCTGATACGCGAAAGGTCAGGCGAGAGCAATGCGCAAGCGCCTTCGCGGCGTATACATGAAAAGCTATATATCGGTGGTCCTGCTGGTCAGCCTGAGCCTTTTCATCCTGGGTGCGGCCTTCGCCGGGATGAGCTACAGCTTCATAGCCAGGGAGCGCACCGAGGACATGCTGGCCACCGCCAGGACCTCGGGGGGCATACTCCGGGCCTACGCCCAGCAGGACGACTACGGCCTCGGGAGCATAAACATCAGGGCCGTACTCTCCTGGGTATCCTCCATGTCCGGCTGTCAGCTGCTGGTCACCGACGCCCAGGGGGTGGTGGTCAACTGCTCCGACCGTGACACCAACTGTCCCCATATGGGCATGGTGGTCCCCGCCAGCGCCGTGGCGGCGGTGAACCGCTACGGGAGCTTCAAGGGCCAGTCCAACCTCGGCGGGGTGCTGGACGCGCGGAGCTTCGTGGCCGGAGTGGCGCTGCCGGCGGGGCCGAATCAGGGCTGTGTGTTCATCTCCGACCACGCGGGCCGTATGCGCGGCACCTGGGGGAGTCTGGCGGAGATATTCATCTTCGCCGCCGTGGCCGTCATAATCCTGGCTCTTTTCATATCCTACCTTGTGACGAAAAAGCTCACACGGCCCATAAAGGAGATGTCGGACGCCGCCAGGAGCTACTCCCGGGGGGACTTCACCCCCAGGGTCCGGGACGTGGACGGCGGGGACGAGCTTTCGGAGCTGGCCGAGTCCTTCAACGCCATGGCCGATTCCCTTGAGCGGAGCGAGCGGAGCCGCAGGGACCTCATAGCCAACGTGTCCCATGAGCTCAAAACGCCCATGACCACCATCGCCGGCTTCGCCGACGGGCTCATCGACGGGACCATACCCCGGGAGCGGGAGGACGAGTATCTGAAGGTCATATCCTCGGAGACTAAGCGTCTTTCGCGCCTTGTGCGGGGGATGCTGGACATGTCACAGCTCCAGTCCGTGACGCCCATGGAGCTTGCCAGCCGCTCCTTCAATCTTTTGGAGGTGGTCTGCCAGTCCCTTCTGAGCCTGGAGCAGAAGATAACCTCCCGGGGACTGGACGTGGACGCCGTGCTCCCCGAGGAGCCGGTCTACGTCACCGGCGACGGCGACGCCATAGCTCAGGTGGTCCATAACCTCCTTGACAACGCCGCCAAATTCGCCGACCCGGGCACGAATATCACCCTGAAGCTCTGGCGCGAGGAGGGACGGGCCTACGTCTCCGTGGCCAACCGGGGCGAGACCATTTCAAAGGACGAGTTGCCGCTTATCTTCGAGCGCTTCCACAAAACCGACCGCTCCCGCAGTCAGGACCGGGACGGCGTGGGACTGGGACTGTATATAGTCAAGACCATCCTGGACAGCCACGGCAGTCACATCTACGTGTCCAGCCGGGAGGGACTGACTACCTTCGTGTTTGACCTTAAATTGGCAAAAGCCAAGAACACAACCGAATAAAACGCTATTTATTAACAAAAAGTCCATATTTTATTAACACATTAGCACAACAAAGACGCTATAATCATAATCGAAGCGATTCCTCCATAAAAGGCGATATCCCCCAATATCGCCGCGAAATTGCTTTGAGCGGATATCTCCCAATCCGCTGTCAGCGCAAGCTGGCGTTTGTTTCTCCCTCATTTTTTGCGGGAAGCCCCGTCCCCCTCGGACGGGGCTTCCCCTATATATACGAAAGTCACAGCTAAACAAAAAACGCCCCACGAAATGATATGCTCCCCCTAAAGTAGACAGTGAAAAAGAAAAAACACTGTCGAGATAGGGGGAGCATACATATATGAAGG
>CANQUO010000106.1 GCA_947627085.1 uncultured Oscillospiraceae bacterium | reverse complement strand
GGGGCCGATGCCCACATCGGCCCGCGTTCCGATATCGCGTCAGTCCGTTGTAATGCGCCATCATTTTACGCGTAGATTTTGGCCTTGGTGTCAAATTGGTGCGTCGGGCCGATGTGGGCATCGGCCCCTACACCCCTTTTGTGCCAACAAAAGGGAGAAAGTAGAACCCTCCGTCCCTTCGGACGGCAACCGATAAAAAGCCTGAGCGGCGTATGAGCGGCAGGCCCTTCAAACCCCGTTTGACACGCCCCTCCCCCTGTGCTATAATCTCACATCATACCCCAAAAGGAGACGCCAATGGGCACAGCGATAAAATATGTGGCGCTTGTCTACGCCGTACTCAACTTCTACCACGTGGTGTATGCCGTGGTGGGATTTTTTACAAGGCCGAAGCCGTTGCCGGAGGCCCGGAGGAGGCACACCTACGCCATAGTGATCTCCGCTCGGAACGAGGAGAAGGTCGTCGGGCATCTTTTGGACAGCATTAAGCTTCAGGACTACGACCAGTCGCTTTTGCGGGTCTTTGTGGTGGCGGACAACTGCTCCGACGGCACGGCGAAAATATGCCGGGAGAAGGGCGCCACGGTCTACGAGCGGCACGAGCCGGAGAAGGCACGGAAGGGCTGGGCGCTGGAGTATCTTTTCGAGCAGATTGACAGGGACTACGGCATCGAGAGCGTGGACGCGTATCTCTTTTTCGACGCGGACAACCTGCTTGCGAAAAACTTCATAACCGAGATAAACAAGGCCTTTGACCAGTGCGGCGATATCGCCGTGGGCTACCGGAACACGAAAAATTTCGACACCAACTTCATTTCCGCCGCTTACGGGTTCCACTTCTATCAGAGCACCATGTATCTGCACCGGCCCCGCAACTTTTTTGGTCTGAGCACCCACATTGCCGGGACGGGCTACGCCGTGGCCTCAAGCATTTTAAAGGACGGCTGGCACTGGACATGCCTCACCGAGGACACCCAGTTCTGCCTCACTCAAATCGCCGCCGGGCGGAAGGTCCAGTACTGCGAGTCGGCGGAATTTTTTGACGAACAGCCCTACACCGTCCCCGTGATGCTCAGGCAGCGGCTCCGGTGGGTCAAGGGCCGGCTTTCCTGCTTCTTTCTCATCTTCCCAAAGC
The DNA here is from genome assembly GCA_947627085.1 of uncultured Oscillospiraceae bacterium. Classification (GTDB taxonomy): domain Bacteria; phylum Bacillota; class Clostridia; order Oscillospirales; family Oscillospiraceae; genus RUG626. Next base: position 6,213 of record CANQUO010000106.1, on the reverse strand, counting down.
TCATCGCCGGCATATTCCGGTGCCCGGAGCGGAAGTTTTCCTGCTACGACATGTTCTTTTACATACTGCCAAACGCCATACTGTCGGTTATAGGCTCCGTTATATCCGTGGCGGTATTCGCGGTCACCGGAATCATGGCCTCGGGGCTTTCCCGGTTCATACTTACCGACATACCGGCGGCCATACCGGGACTTTTGACGGGGCTGGGGAGCTCCTGGTTATCCTTGGCGGCGCTGGGGCTCATTTTGGCCCTCCGCGAGCGGCCCCACATAAGGTGCTCCACGGGAAAGCTCATATTTTATGCGCTTCTGTGGCCCTTTTTTGACCTCATCGGGCCCTTTATCGCGTTGGCGTCTCTCTTCATGCGGGTGCGGTGGAAGCCCATCCGCCACGACCAGGACATAGCCATCGGCGAGCTTGAGGCCACGGCGCGGAAGTGATTTTTATCCGGCGGGAGAGTGATAAAATGAAGGTCATCGTTATAGGCGGCGGGGCCGCGGGGCTCATGGCCGCCATCACGGCGGCGGAGCGCAACGAGGTGACGGTGCTGGAGCGCTGGCCGAGAGTCGGGCGCAAGCTGGCGGTCACCGGCAACGGGCGGTGCAACCTTACAAATATGAATATGGACATTGCCCACTACCACGGGGAGGACCCGGAGTTTGTCCGCCCGGCATTGACGGCCTTTGGCGTGGAGAAAACTCTGTCCTTTTTCCGCTCCATGGGCCTTGTGACCGTGGCGGAGCCCTCGGGGCGGGTCTATCCTCTCTCCGACCAGGCCGGGAGCGTGGTGGACGTGCTGAGGCTCCGGGCGGCCGATCTGGGCGTCAAGCTTCGCTGTGAGTTTTTCGCCCACGAGATACGCCCGGAAAACGGCGGCTTTCGTGTGATGTCCGACAGCGAGAAGCTCTTTGCCCACAAGGTCATAGTGGCCGCCGGCGGGGCCGCCGGGACGAGGGCAGGCGGGAGCGAGGCGGGCTATACGCTCCTTTCCCGCCTCGGGCACACTAAAACGGCCCTCTACCCCTCTCTCGTACAGCTCCGCACGGAAAACGCCTTCACCCGGCCCTTGAAGGGCATCCGGGCCGACGGGCGGGTGGAGATACTGAGCCGCGGGCAGGTCATAGCGGTGAGCGAGGGGGAGATACAGTTCACCGACTACGGCATCTCCGGCCCCGCCGTCTTTGAGGTCTCACGGGCCGCCGTCACCGCCGGTGTGTGCGTGGCGCGGCTTGACCTTGCGCGTTCCTTGTCAACCGGAGAATTGACCGATATATTGCGTCCCCGGCTCCATAGCGCCCTCACCGCTGAAAACCTCCTCACCGGCACGGTGCACAACAAGATAGGTCGGACCGTCGTCACGCGCCTTGGCTACCCCCTGGCCCTTCCGGTGGCGAAGCTTACGGAATACGACCTTGAGAGAGTTGCCGGGGCGGTGAAGCGCACGGAAATACGGGTATTGGGCAATATGGGCATGGACGGCGCTCAGGTCACCGCCGGGGGCATAAAGACAGGCGAGGTGGACCCGGAGACCATGGAGAGCCGCCTTGTCAGGGGTCTTTACATCTGCGGCGAGGCGCTGGACGTGGACGGGGACTGCGGGGGGTATAACCTCCAGTGGGCCTGGTCCAGCGGCCGTCTTGCCGGGATGCTTGGTGAAAAACCATGATAAGGCTTCGTGATATTTCCCTCCCGGCCCGGGAGGACGGGGAGGACAGCCTCCGTCGGGTTGTGTCAGGGATTTTACATGTGTCCAATGGCGCGCTGGGGGAGCTGAAAATACGCCGCCGGTCCGTGGACGCTCGGAGGAAAAACGATATTCGGATAATATACACCGTCGACGTGGATGAGAAAAGCTTGCCTAAAATTCCCCATAGCGCCAACGTTTCCCGGGCGGAGGAATACGAATATATCCCTCCCCGGCCGGAAAAAACGCCGGAGACTCCCCCGGTCGTCGCGGGCTTCGGCCCCGCCGGGATGTTCGCGGCCCTTGTCCTCAGTGAGGCGGGCCTGCGTCCCATAGTTTTGGAGCGCGGCCCGGACGTGGACACCCGGGCCAGGGCCGTGGAGACCTTCTGGAGCGGCGGGGCGCTCAACGCAAACGCCAACGTCCAGTTCGGCGAGGGCGGAGCCGGGGCTTTTTCCGACGGGAAGCTGAATACCGGCATAAAAAATCCCAGAATCCAATATGTCCTCCACACCTTCGCCCGCTTCGGGGCCCGGGAAAACGTGACATTTGAGGCCAAGCCCCACGTGGGCACGGACCGGCTGAGGCTTGTGGTCAGGGCGCTTCGGGAGCATATAATTTCCCTTGGCGCCGACATACGCTTTTGTTCTCAGCTCACGGGCATCAGGACCCGGGGCGGCCGGATACGCGCCGTGACGGTAAACGGTCAGTACGATCTTCCCTGCCGTGACCTCATACTGGCCATCGGCCACAGCGCCCGGGACACCCTCGAAATGCTTGAGAAAGCCGGCGTCCCCATGGAGCCCAAGCCCTTCGCCATGGGGGCCAGGATCGAGCACCTTCAGCGGGACATCGACGCCATACAGTACGGCCCCTTCGCGGGGCTCCGTGCCCTGGGCCCGGCTGACTACAAGCTGGCCGTCCACACAAGGGTGGGTTCGGCCTACACCTTTTGCATGTGCCCGGGCGGGTACGTGGTGGCCGCGGCCTCGGAGCCGGACAGGCTGTGCACAAACGGCATGAGCTATTCAGGCCGTGGCGGCGAGAACGCCAATTCCGCGCTGCTCGTGGGCCTGGAGCCCTCCGACTTCCCCTACCCCGGGGCTCTCGGCGGCATGAGATGGCAAAGGGAGCTTGAAAGACTTGCCTTTGAGGCCGGGGGCGGCGGCTATTTCGCCCCGGCCCAGACGGTTGGGGAATTTCTTGGGCAAAAAGCCGAGCCCACGGTCACGCCCACCTACCGCCCGGGAGTCAAATATACTGATCTCGGCGCCTTTTTGCCGGAGAAAATAACCGAAACTCTGAGACTTGCCCTCCCGGAGTTTGACCGCCGGATGCCGGGGTTTGCCTCACGCGGCGCGGTGCTCACCGCCGTGGAGAGCCGTTCCAGCTCCCCGGTGCGTATACCGAGAGGCGCCGGCCGCCAATCGTCTATCGCCGGCCTCTGGCCCTGCGGCGAGGGCGCCGGCTACGCCGGCGGCATAACCTCCGCCGCCGTCGATGGCATGATGACCGCCGAGGCGGTGATAGAGACAATGAAATAGCAGTCCTCCCCTATCCTCTCCGCAACGCAAAAGCCCTCCCGTTTTTTCGGGGAGGGCTTTTATGCTTTTGGGGCTCTGCCTTTTCCATCAATTTCGTCAGGTTTATTTCCGCTCTTCCATTGGCACGTATTTTTGCCACTTGGCGGCGGAGCGGTAGGCGGGGCGCATGATGCGGCCGGAGGTTATGAGCTCCTCGATGCGGTGGGCGCACCAGCCGGAGATGCGGGAGACCACGAAAAGGGGCGTGTAGAGGTCCTGGGGGATGCCCAGCATCTTATATACGATGCCGGAGTAGAGGTCCACGTTGGCCGGGATGGGCATGGACATGTTCTTCCGGGCCATAAGCTTCGGTATGCCAAGCCTCTCCACCTTCTCGGCGATAAGGTACTCCTCGGAGTAGCCGCGGTCAGCAGCCATCTCAGATATGCGCTCCTTCAAAATGGCGGCCCGGGGGTCGGAGACAGTGTAGACCGCGTGGCCCAAACCGTATATCTTGCCGGAGCGGTCGTTGGCCTGGCCGTCAAGAATCTTATCGAGGTATGCCCCCACCTCCTCGTCGTCCTTCGGGTCCTTCACGTTGTCAAGGATGTTGCCTATCATGGCCATAACGGCCTCGTTGGCGCCGCCGTGGAGGGGGCCCTTCAATGAGCTTATGGCCGAGGCTATGGCGCCGTAGGTGTCCGCGCCGGTGCTGGTGACCACCCGGCAGGTGAAGGTGGAGTTATTACCGCCGGAGTGCTCGGCGTGGAGCATCATCAGCTGGTCTAAGAGCTTGGCCTCTTTATCAGTGTAGCTCTTGTCGCGGCGGGCAAGGCGCAGGAAGTTCTCCGCCAGCGTAAGCTCGGTCTTGGGGTTATGTATGTAGAGCGACGCGCCGTCGTAGTAGTGGCGCTTCATGGCGTAGGTCTGGGCCACGATGGTGGGCATACGGGCGATGAGCTCTATGGACTGGCGAAGGACGTTGCCGACGGAGGTGTCGTCGGGGTTGTCGTCATAGGCGTAAAGGCTCAGCACCGCCCTGCCCAACGCGTTCATTATGTTTCGGCTGGGGCGCTTCATGAGCTCGTTTTCGAAAAACCCATCAGGCAACGCCTTGGCGGCGGAGAGGATGCTGACAAAGCGCTCCTCCTGCTCCTTTGTGGGCAGTGTGCCGCACAGCAGAAGGTAGGCCACCTCCTCATAGCCGAAGGTGTCGGCCTTGCGGTGGGCGTTGACGATGTCCTCCACGTCGTAGCCGCGGTAAAAAAGCTTGCCCTCGTGGGGCACACGCTGGCCGTCCTCGATGTAGTAGCCCCGGACGGAGCCTATCTTTGAGACCCCGGCCACCACGCCGGAGCCGTCGGCGTTGCGCAGTCCCCGCTTCACCGAATCGTCGTAGGCGGAGGCCGGTATGCTGTATTCCCTCTTGAGCACGTCGGTTATAAGGGCGGCGTACTCCCCGGAGGCTGTCAAATTTGAATTCAATTCGATTCCTTCTTTCATTTTCCGAAGGTCGGCGGGGAAAATGTCCCTTGTATACACGATTTATTATAAGCTTGAGCGGCCGAAAATGCAAGTTCTATACGCAAAAATTCATCTTTGACCAAAAGTGGCGCGCAAAGCACATGTAACTTTTATGCAAACAACCAAAGAGGGGGGTATTGAAACCCGCCGTGAAAGCTGGTATACTTTATATAAATAAATTTTTAAATTTCGCGAGGTGGAAAGATGATCTCTCTAAAAGACAGGGGGACCTGGTATTACGGCGGGGCTCCCACGGAGGACCCGCGTGGGCTCTCCCCTCAGGAGGGGCGGAAAAGGACCATCGCCTACTCCATTTTATCACGGCACGACAGGGGGACGGACGGGAAGAATCTGCGCATCTCCTTTGACAGCCTCATATCCCACGACATAACCTACGTGGGCATAATCCAGACGGCCAAGGGGAGCGGCCTCGAGCGCTTCCCGGTGCCCTACGTCATGACCAACTGTCACAACAGCCTGTGCGCCGTGGGCGGGACAATAAACGCCGACGACCACGCCTTCGGGCTCTCGGCGGCAAGGAAATACGGCGGCATATTCGTGCCCCCCTCCTTCGCCGTCATACATCAGTACGCCCGGGAGGAGCTGGCCGGGTGCGGCAGGATGATCTTAGGCTCCGACAGCCACACCCGCTACGGGGCTCTGGGCACCATGGGCGTGGGCGAGGGCGGCCCGGAGATAGTAAAGCAGCTTTTGGAGGCCACCTACGACGTGGCTTACCCCAGGACGGTGCTGGTGTACCTCACCGGAAAGCCGCGCCGTGGCGTGGGGCCCCAGGACGTGGCCATAGCGCTGTGCGGCGCCACATATAAAAATAACTTCGTATTAAACTCCGTCCTTGAGTTCGCCGGCCCCGGCCTTGCCAATCTCCCCATGGATTTTCGCATCGGCATCGACGTTATGACCACCGAGACCGCGTGCTTAAGCTCCATCTGGCAGACGGACGATAAGGTGGAGGAATATTACCGCGTCCACGGTAGACCCGAGGACTACAAGAAGCTCGAACCCGGTGAGGGCGCTTACTACGACGCCTGCGTGGAGATTGACCTGTCCACTGTGGAGCCCATGATCGCCCTGCCCTTCCACCCCAGCGAGGCCTACACCATCCGGGAGCTGAAGGACAATCTCACCGACATACTCCGCGAGACGGAGAAGTCCGCCGAGGGGAAATTCAAGGGCAAGGTGAAGCTGGACCTTCTCAGCAAGGTGAAGGACGGCAAGCTCCATGTGGATCAAGGCGTCATCGCCGGGTGCTCCGGCGGTATGTACGACAACATAGCCGAGGCCGCCGCTATCCTATCCTCCGGCGACATCGGCGCGGGGTACTTCGGCCTCACGGTCTACCCGCCAAGCCTGCCCGTGGCCATGGAGCTCATGGACAACGGTGTGACGCGGCGCCTCACGGCCATGGGGGCAGTGTTCAAGCCCTGCTTCTGCGGGCCCTGCTTCGGGGCCGGGGACGTG
>CANQUO010000105.1 GCA_947627085.1 uncultured Oscillospiraceae bacterium | reverse complement strand
CGGGGATGTCCCCGACGGCGTACAGAATGTCCTCGTTTGTCATAGGAAAAAGCCCTCCTTTTCCAGATGGGCCCGGAGCGCCCGGCGCAGGCGGGCCAGCTGGGATTTCACCCGGCTCTCCCCCACGCCCCTTTTTTTGCACGCCCTTTTAAAGCCCGCGGCCCGGTTTTTCGTGACGAAGTGCCTCTCATCCCCGCCTAAGAGCGTAAGCCTCTCGGCGCCCAGGTCCACAAGCCTCTCGGTCATCTCGGCGGCGGCCAGGGAGTTGGCGTTGTCCACCGATACGATATCCCCATCCCCCGAAGCGCCGATACGCACGAAGGGCACGCCGCGCTCGGTTATAAGGGTCTCCATCTCGGAGCCCTCCTCGCTCCTGGCGGCGATCATGCCGTCCACCTTGCTGTTTTCAAGTATCCGGCGTATTTTCGATATTTCGTCCCCCATGGTCAGTATCACGTCGTAGTCCCTGGACGCCGCGTACTCGCATATCCCCACCATGCACTCCCGGAAGAACGAAAACTCCAGGCCCACGTCCACGCTGGGTATGACCACGCCGATATTATAGGTCCTGCTCTTGGCAAGCCCCTTCGCCACGGCGCTGGGCCGGTAGCCCCGCTCCTCTATGAGCTCCAGCACCCGGCGGCGGGTCTCCCCGCTTATCCGCCCCGTCCCGGAGATGGCCCTTGACACGGTGGTCTTGCTCACGCCAAGCTCCGCGGCTATGTCGCCTATGGTATACTCCTGTGTCACCTCTCCGCCCCCCTTGTACGGTTTTGTACTGCGATGTATCCGTAAAAATAATTAAATTTACCCGGAATGAAATTGCTAATATTATTAAATATGTTATAATTATAAAATACTACCCCCGCCAATGTCAACCCAAAAGGAGGGTACTCAATGGAAAATAAGCTGTACTACGGCGTGGCCTACTACCCCGAGTATATGCCCGAGGAGAGAATGAATAAGGACATGCGCCTGATGGTGAAGGCCGGCTTCAATCTGATAAGGGTAGCGGAGTCCACCTGGTCCACCTGGGAGCCGGAGGACGGGAAATTCGACTTCTCCATCCTCCGCCGGACCCTTAAGGCCGCCGAAAAGCACGGCCTTTCGGTCATCGTGGGCACCCCCACCTACGCCATTCCCCCCTGGCTTTATAAAAAATACCCGGACATCATGTCCGACACCCACTCCGGCCCCTGCCGCTACGGCCCCCGCCAGAGCTACGATATCACCCACCCGGGCTATAAATACCACTGCGAGCGGATAATCCGCAAGCTCCTGGAGGTCGCGTCAAAGTACGACTGCGTCGTGGGCTACCAGATAGACAACGAGACAAAGCCCTACGACACCTGCTCCGACCGGGCCCAGTCCCTTTTCCGCGATTATCTCAGGGAAAAATTCGGCTCCGTCGAGGCCCTGAACCGTGAGTTCGGCTTCGCCTACTGGTCAAATTCCGTATCCTCCTTCGACGAGCTTCCCGACGTGCGCGGCACCATAAACGGAAGCTACGGCGCGGAATATCAGGCATTCCAGCGTAGCCTCGTCACGGATTTTCTTCTCTGGCAGCGGTCCATCGTGGACGAATATTTAAAGCCCGGACAGCTGGTCACCCACAACTTCGACCTTGAGTGGCGTGGCTGGGGCTACGGCCTCCAGCCGGACGTGGACCAGTTCGACGCCGCCCACGCCGTAACAGTGGCCGGTATCGACATATATCACAAGGCCCGTGGGGAGCTCACCGGGGCGGAGATAGCCTTCGGCGGGGCGTTGGCCCGGGGGCTTAAAAAGCAGAATTACCTCGTGCTTGAGACCCAGGCCCAGGGGAATTTCAGCTATCTGCCCTACCCCGGCCAGCTCAAGCTCCAGGCCCTGTCCCACATCGCAAACGGCGCTCAGTGCGTGGAGTACTGGCACTGGCACAGCATACATAACTCCTTAGAATCCTACTGGAAGGGCGTGCTGAGCCACGACCTCCAGCCCGGGGAGACGTACAACGAGTGCTCCGAGATTGGCCGCACCCTGGCGGCCCTTTCAGATAAGCTTACCGGACTTGAAAAGGACAACAAGGTGGCGGTGATGGTCTCCAACCGCTCCCAGACGGGCACCGCCTGGTTCCCCACCTGCCAGATGGGCGACAAGCCCGACAAAAACTACTCCGATTACCTCCGCTGGATATGCGACAGCCTCTACCGGCTCAACGTGGAATACGACATAGTCTCCGACGGCGAGAGGGATTTTTCCCGCTACTCCCTGCTTATCCTGCCCTGCCTCTACTCAGCAAGCGAGGACCTTCTCAGCGCCGTCGCCAAATACGTGGAGAACGGCGGTCGGATACTTGCCACCTTCCGCACGGGCTTTTCAAACGAGCACCTTAAAATATACCACGACGCCCAGCCCCATATGCTCACGAAGGTCCTGGGCCTCCGCTACGACCGCTTCACCGTCCCCGAAAACGCCGGCCTCCGCTCCCGCTGGGCCAGCCTCCCCGAGGACGCCACAGCCACCGACTGGGTGGAGCTGGTGGACGCCACCACGGCCAAAGCCCTCGTGACATTGAGCCACCCGGCCTGGGAGGGCCGCCCCGCCGTGACGGTCAACTCCTACGGCAAGGGCAAGGCCGCGTATCTCGCCTGCTGCTTCACCCCCTCCGCCCTGGACGCCGTACTTCGCCGGCTCCTGCCGGAGTTCAACGTCCGGCTCCCGGGCCTTGAGTTCCCCATGATACTGCGCCGCGCCAGGACCGCCGAGGGGAAGAACCTCATTTTCTTCTTAAACTACTCCGCCTCCCCCCGGACCCTCCCCAACGGCCAGGTCTTACCCCCCTGGGGCGTCCAGATAACCGAAAACGGCATGCCGCTACTTAAAAACACGTAATAATAAGGTCTCCCGGTCCAGAGTTGGACCGGGAGGTTTTGTTTATCAAATTTTACGCCCTCTGCCCCGGGTGGGCTTCGTAGTAGGTCTTAAGCACCTGGCCGGTGTAGCTTTTCTCGCACCCGGCGCACTCCTCGGGAGTGCCGGTGAACACCACCCGGCCGCCGCCGTCGCCGCCCTCGGGCCCCAGGTCGATTATGTGGTCTGCCACCTTGATAACGTCCAGATTGTGCTCTATGACCACCACCGTATTCCCCGCGTCCACAAGGCGGCTGAGCACGTCCACAAGCTTCCTCACGTCGTCGGTGTGGAGCCCCGTTGTGGGCTCGTCCAGAACGTAGAAGGTGGCCCCTGTGCTCCTTTTTGAAAGCTCCGTGGCCAGCTTCACACGCTGTGCCTCGCCGCCGGAGAGTGTGGTGCTGGGCTGGCCAAGCTTCACGTAGCCCAGGCCCACGTCCTGCAAGGTGCGGAGCCGGTCGGCGATCTTGGGCACGTTCTCGAAAAACTCCACCGCCTCGTCCACGGTCATCTCCAGGACCTCGTTTATATTTTTGCCCTTGTAGCGCACCTCCAGCGTCTCCCGGTTATATCTCTTGCCCTTGCAGACCTCGCAAGGGACGTAGACGTCGGGCAAAAAGTGCATCTCTATCTTTATGAGCCCGTCGCCCTGGCAGGCCTCGCACCGGCCGCCCCGGACGTTGAAGCTGAACCTCCCCGCGCCGTAGCCACGGGCCCTGGCGTCCGGCGTCTGGGCAAAGAGCGTGCGGATATCGTTGAACACCCCGGTATACGTCGCCGGGTTTGACCTCGGCGAGCGGCCTATGGGCGACTGGTCGATGTCTATGACCTTGTCAAGGTACTCAAGCCCCGTGACCCCGGTGTGCTTCCCCGCTCTTATCCGCGCCCGGTTGAGCTCCGCCGCCAATGTCTTATAGAGCACCTCGGTGACGAGGCTGGACTTTCCCGAACCCGACACGCCGGTTACCGCCGTCATGACGCCAAGGGGTATGTCCACGTCGATATTTTTAAGGTTATTCTCCGCCGCGCCGGTGATACGAAGGTACTTTCCCGAGCCCTTCCGGTGCTCGGCGGGGATGGGTATGAACTTCCTGCCGGACAGGTACTGCCCGGTGATGCTCTTGTCGCACTTTACTATCTCCCCCGGCGTGCCGGCAAAGACCACCTCGCCGCCGTGGATGCCCGCCCCGGGGCCTATGTCCACGATGTAGTCGGCGGCCAGCATTGTGTCCTCGTCGTGCTCCACAACCAAAAGGGTGTTGCCCAGGTCCCGGAGCCGCTCAAGGGTGGCTATGAGCTTTGCGTTGTCCCGCTGGTGAAGTCCTATGGAGGGCTCGTCCAGGATATAGAGCACCCCCATGAGGGAGGAGCCTATCTGGGTGGCCAGGCGTATCCTCTGGCTCTCGCCGCCGGAGAGGGACCCGGCGGAACGGGCCATTGTCAGATATTGGAGTCCCACGCTCTCCAAAAAGCCCAGGCGGGAGCGTATTTCCTTTATTATCCTGTCGGCGATGATGTGCTCCTTCTCCGAAAGGTTCGCCTGCACCTCGTCCGTAAATTTCAGCGCCTCGGAGACGGAGAGCTCGCAAAATTCCGCGATATTTTTCCCGCCCACCGTCACCGCCAGCACCTCCGGCCGCAGGCGCTTTCCGTGGCAGGCCGGGCAGTCGTGGTCGGTCATGTACTGCTCCAGGTCCCACTTGGCGTAGATGGAGTTGGATTCCCGGTAGCGCCGCTCAAGATTTGAGATTATCCCCTCGAAGGGCCGGGTCATGGTGGTGTGGCCCCTGTCGGTGGTGTAATTCAAGGTCAGGGCCTCGCCCTTGGTGCCGTAGAGCAGAACGTCTATCACCTCGTCGGGCAGGTCCCGTAGGGGAGTATCCAGCCGGAAGTGGTAGCGCTTACTTAAGGCGTTAAAGTACATCATGGCTATTGAGTCGTTTTTGATGTTCCCCCAGCCCGAGGCCTGTATGCCGCCGTCAAGTATGGAAAGCGTCATGTTGGGCATTATTATGCTTGGGTCCACCTGGCGCTGGACCCCGAGGCCCGAGCACTCCGGGCAGGCACCCAGGGGAGCGTTGAAGGAGAAGAACCTGGGGGACATCTCCTCGATGGATATGCCGCAGTCCTCGCAGGCGTAATTTTGTGAGAAGGTCACGTCCCGCTCCTCCTCCGGGATGTTCACGGTCACTATGCCGCCGGACAGGTTGGAGGCCGTCTCCACGGAGTCGGTGAGCCTCTGCTGTATGCCGTCCCGGACCACAAGGCGGTCGATTATGATGTCTATGCGGTGCTTTTTATTTTTGTCGAGCTTAATTTCCTCCTCAAGCTCGTACATGGTCCCGTCCACCCTGGCCCGGACGTAGCCGGACCTTCTGGCGTCCTCGAAAACCTTGGCGTGCTCGCCCTTCCGGCCCCTTATCACCGGGGCCATGACCATGATTCTCGTCCCCTCCGGGAAGGCCATCACCTGGTCCACCATCTGGTCCACGGTCTGCTGGCGTATCTCCTTGCCGCACTTGGGGCAGTGGGGTATGCCGATGTTGGCGTAGAGAAGGCGCAGATAGTCGTATATCTCCGTCACCGTGCCCACGGTGGAGCGGGGGTTGTTGTTTGTGGTTTTCTGATCTATGGATATGGCCGGGGACAGGCCCTCTATGGAGTCCACCTCCGGCTTGTCCTTCTGGCCTAAAAACTGCCGGGCGTAGGCCGAAAGGCTCTCCACATATCTCCTCTGTCCCTCGGCGTAGATGGTGTCGAAGGCAAGACTGGACTTGCCCGAGCCCGACAGGCCCGTTAAAACCACCAGCTTGTCCCGGGGTAGCTCGATATCTATGTTTTTAAGGTTATTTTCCCTGGCGCCCCTGACGAAAATACTGTCTCGCATAATAATGTCCTTCCATGCTACATTAATTATAAGGAATAGATTTTAGTATAACATCAAATTCACAAAAATTAAATCCCTAATTTTTATATTATTTTTAGTTTGGTCACGAAATAGACATAAAAAGGGGCTAATATAAAGCCATTCCAAAAGGAAAAACTCAATAAGGAGATTTTAATATGAGCGATTACGATTACAACGAAAATCCCATCTCCACCTCCTATCCCGGAAACGGCGATTCCGAGGAGACCACCCGGATGGAGAACACCGGCGACACGCCGGAGCGCGAGGGGACCGGCGCTCAGCCCATGAACGCCCAGCAGCCCGCGGATCGCGCCGTGCCGAGACAGCCCTACGGCTACAATGATGAGCGCCGGAGCTGGAGCGAGCCCGTATACGAGCCCGTGACACGCTTTGACGCCTACACCCCCGGCGGCTACGCCTACGGCGCGCAAAACGTGCCCCCTCAGCCCCCGGAGGACGGAAAGAAGAAAAAGAAGAAGGAAAAACGCTCCCACGGCTTTTTGAAGGCCGCGTGCCTGGTCCTGGTCTGCGCCCTGGTGGCGGGAGCGGCCAGCTGGCTCGTGGTGGACTACATGCTTGACCACGGAGAGGTCTCCCCCGGAAAGACCGTGGTCCTGGGCGGCTCCGCAAGCTCCCTGGCAAACGAGAACGAGCCCGAGCCCACACCCGGCGAGGAGCTCACCGGCAATCAGATATACAAGCTGGGCGAAAAGCAGGTCGTCGGCGTGAACACAAGCTTCAACACCACCAACATCTTCGGCATGACCACCTCCAGGGCGGTCTCCGGCTCCGGCTTTATCATCAGCGAGGACGGATACATCCTCACCAATTACCACGTCATAAGCTACGCCGTGGTCTATGGCGGGGACCTGACGGTGCTCATGAAGGACGGCACGGAATATGAGGCCGATATCGTGGGCTACGTTGAGGACAACGACGTGGCGGTCATAAAGATCGACGCCACTGGCCTTACCCCCGTGGTGTTCGGCGACTCCGACAAATTGACCGTGGGCGAAGCGGTCTACGCCATCGGCAACCCCCTGGGCGAGCTTGAGTACACCATGACCGACGGCATAGTCTCCGCTCAGGACCGGGTCATCTCCACCAGGGACGATATCACCAGGGCCGAGACCGCCATCAACATGTTCCAAATAACCGCCGCCGTCAACTCCGGCAACTCCGGCGGTCCCGTGTACAACAGCCGCGGCGAGGTCATCGGCATCGTCACCGCCAAATACGCCGATGCCGGCGTTGAGGGCCTGGGCTTCGCCATCCCCATCAACGACGCGGTGTCCATCTCCCGCCAGCTCATCGAGCACGGCGCCCTGACCGGCGCGGGCCTCGGCATCAGCGGCCGGGATGTGTCCACACTCTTTAACGAGGTGGCCATGGAGGCATACAGCATCCCCTACGGCGTCTATGTCGAAAATGTCGATAAGGACTCCGCCGCTGAGAAGGCCGGCCTTCGCGAGGGTGACATCATCACCGCCATCGGGGGCAAGGAGGTAAACGGCATGGATAGCTTGAAGCTCGCCCTCAAGCGCTTCTCCCCCGGCGACACCACCACCCTCACCGTCTACCACATGGGCGACCACATGAGCTCCGGCGAGTCCCGTGACGTCTC
>CANQUO010000104.1 GCA_947627085.1 uncultured Oscillospiraceae bacterium | reverse complement strand
GCTGGCTCTGGGGAAGGGCGTCACCGTGGCGATGACCGTGGAGGACGCGAAGGCGGCCATCCGGGACATGATGGAGGGCGGCAAATTCGGCGCCTCCGGCAATACGGTGGTCATTGAGGAGTACCTTGAGGGGCCGGAGGTGTCGGTGCTCAGCTTCACCGACGGCAACGTTGTGGTGCCCATGGTGTCCAGTATGGACCACAAGCGGGCGCTGGATAATGACGAGGGCCCCAATACCGGCGGCATGGGCACGGTGGCGCCCAACCCCTACTACACCTCCGAGGTGGCAAAGCGGTGCATGGAGGAGATATTCATCCCCACCATAAAGGCGATGAACGCCGAAAGGCGCAGGTTCAAAGGGTGCCTCTACTTCGGGCTCATGATAACGAAGGACGGGCCCAAGGTCATTGAGTATAACTGCCGCTTCGGCGACCCGGAGACCCAGGTGGTCCTGCCCCTTCTGGAGTCCGACCTTCTCACCGTCATGCGGGCGGTGACCGAGGAGAGGCTTGCGGAGACTGAAGTCAAATTCTCGGACAAGTCCGCCTGCTGTGTGGTGCTGGCCTCCCGGGGCTACCCCGTGAAATATAAATCGGGGTTTGAGATAGTCCTTCCGGAGACGGGCGAAAACCGGGAAATTTACGTGGCGGGCGCGGAAAAGCGCGACGGGAAGCTCTTGAGCCACGGCGGGCGCGTCCTGGGGTGCGTGGCCGTGGAGGACACCCTTCAAAATGCCGTCACCGAGGCCTACAAGGTGGCGGACGCGGTGGGCTTTGAAAACGGCTTTTGCCGCAGAGATATAGGAAAACGGGCCCTGGCGGCCATTGAGAGGTAAGAGGAAATGGTTTACAGAGTTTATGTGGAGAAGCGAAACGGCCTGACGCTTGAGGCGGACGGTTTACTTCGGGACCTTCGGGAGCTTTTGGGGATAAAAAATCTCAAGGGCGTGCATGTCTTGAACCGCTACGACGTGGAGGGCATAGACGGGGAGCTTTTTGAAAAATGCGTGAACACCGTATTTTCGGAGCCCCAGCTGGACGTGACCTACGACGAGCTTGAGACCGACGGCACCGTATTTGCCGTAGAGTACCTGCCGGGGCAGTTCGACCAGCGGGCGGACTCCGCGGCCCAGTGCATACAGATAATCTCTCAGGGCGAACGGCCCACAGTGCGCACCGCCAAGGTGTACGTGCTCCGGGGCAGGCTCTCAAAGTCCGACATTGAGAAGGTCAAGAAATATGTCATAAACCCCGTGGAGGCCAGGGAGGCGGCCCTTACAAAGCCGGAGACACTGCGGACCGACTACGCCATACCCACCACGGTGGAGACGCTTGAGGGCTTTAATGAGCTTGCGCACGAGGGGATAGAGGACTTTGTCAAAAGGTACGGCCTTGCAATGGACGCGGACGATCTTCTCTTCTGCCGGGACTACTTCAGAAGCGAGGGCCGGGAGCCCACCATCACTGAGATACGCATGATCGACACCTACTGGTCCGATCACTGCCGTCACACCACCTTCCTCACGGGCATCGACAGCGTGGAGTTTGAGGACCCCGCCTGCCAGGAGGAGTTTGAGATATATATCGCCATGCGGGAGTACTGCGGCGACACAAAGCCCATGTGCCTTATGGACATCGCCACCGTGGGGGCCAAGTACCTCAAAAAGCGCGGACTGCTCACGAAGCTGGACGAGTCCGACGAGATAAACGCCTGCACGGTGAAGATAAAGGTCACCGTGGACGGCGAGGCTCAGGACTGGCTCCTGCTATTTAAAAACGAGACCCACAACCACCCCACGGAGATCGAACCCTTCGGCGGCGCGGCCACCTGCATCGGCGGGGCCATCAGGGACCCGCTCTCCGGGAGAAGCTACGTCTACGCCGCCATGCGCGTCACCGGCGCGGCCGACCCCACGGTGCCGGTATCCGATACAATGCCCGGAAAGCTCCCCCAGCTTAAGCTGGTCACCGGCGCGGCGGCGGGGTACAGCTCCTACGGCAACCAGATTGGCCTTGCCACGGGGATAGTTGACGAGATTTACCACCCGGGGTACGCGGCCAAGCACATGGAGATCGGTGCGGTCCTGGGCGCGGCCCCGGCCTCAAACGTCCGGCGTGAGGTGCCGGAGCCGGGGGATATAGTCATACTTTTAGGCGGCCGCACGGGCCGCGACGGCATCGGCGGGGCCACGGGCTCCTCCAAGGCCCACAACGCCCACTCTGTTGAGACCTGCGGGGCCGAGGTCCAGAAGGGCAACGCGCCGGAGGAGCGCAAGCTCCAGCGGCTTTTCCGAGACCCCATGGCCACACGGCTCATAAAGCGGTGCAACGACTTTGGCGCGGGCGGAGTTTCCGTGGCCGTTGGGGAGCTTGCCGACGGACTGCTTATCGACTTAAATCAGGTGCCCAGAAAGTACGACGGCCTTGACGGCACGGAGCTGGCCATCTCCGAGTCCCAGGAGCGCATGGCCGTGGTGGTGGCGCCGGAGGATAAGGAGGAGTTTATGGCCCTCGCCGACCGTGAGAACCTTGAGTCCACCGTCATCGCCGTTGTCACCCGGGAGCCCAGGCTCGTTATGGAGTGGAACGGGCGGAGGATAGTGGATATCTCCCGGGATTTCCTCAACACCAACGGCGCTCCCAAGCACACCGCGATCAAGGTCGCGGCGGAGAAGCCTTTTGATAAGAAGATAGACTTAAGCTTCGCCGTCAACATGAAAAACACGGTCTCCGACCTCAACGTCTGCTCCAAGCGGGGACTTGCGGAGAGGTTCGACTCCACCATAGGCGCGGCCAGCCTCCTCATGCCCTTCGGCGGCAAAAATCAGCTGACGCCCATCGAGGCCATGGTCCACCGCCTCCCCCTGGACCACGGCTACACCCCGGACTGCTCCTTTATGGCCTGGGGCTACGACCCGGAGGTGATGGAGGCCAGCCCCTTCAAGGGCGCGTATCTGGCGGTGGTGGAGTCGGTCTCCAAACTCATCGCCACGGGCGCGGACTTTGAGGACACGTACCTCACCTTCCAGGAGTATTTCTGCCGTCCGGGCTCCGAGCCCGAGCGCTGGGGCCAGCCCCTGGCGGCGCTTCTGGGCGCGTTGAAGGCCCAGAGGGAGCTGGGCATCGGGGCCATCGGCGGCAAGGACTCCATGAGCGGGTCCTTTGAGGACCTGGACGTGCCCCCAACGCTCGTCTCCTTCGCCGTGACCATGGGAAAAGAGACGGACGTGGTGTCAAACGAGTTCAAGGCCCCCGGCCACAAGGTCTTGTGGCTGAGCCCCGAGTATAAAAACGGCCTTCCCACCCCCGACAGCTTAAAGGCCCTCTTTGCCCGTGTCACGGAGCTTCTTCGCTCCGGCAAAGCCGTGGCGGCCTATACCCTCACCAATGGTGGCGCGGCGGAGGCGGTATTCAAGATGTGCGTGGGCAACGGCGTAGGATTTAAATTCGCCGATGGCGTGACCATGGAGGAAATATTCGAAAAGCGCTACGGCTCCTTTGTTTTAGAGCTCACCGATGACGCCGACGGCGTGGTGCTCGGCCAGACCACGGAGAACGCCGACGTCGTATTCGGCGACGAGAGCGTGAGCCTTTCAGAGCTTACGGAGGCCTGGGAGGGAAAGCTTGAGAAGGTCTATCCCACCAAAGCCGGCGAGACCGTCCCGGCCCCGGAGTACAGCTTCACCGCCATAACCCGCGTGAGCCCCAAAATAAGCGTCGCAAAGCCCCGGGTTCTCATCCCCGTGTTCCCCGGCACCAACTGCGAGTACGACACCGCCAGGGCCTTTGAGAGGGCCGGGGCGGAGGCTGAGATATTCGTCATACGCAACATGACAAGCGCCGCCATCACCGAGAGCGTGGAGAGATTCGCGAAGGCCGTGGGAAACTCCCAGATAGTATTCATCCCCGGCGGCTTCTCCGGCGGCGACGAGCCCGACGGGTCCGGCAAGTTCATAACCGCCTTTTTCCGCAACGGGCTTGTCCGTGACGCCGTGACGGACCTTCTTGAGCGGCGGGACGGCCTGATGGGCGGCATCTGCAACGGCTTCCAGGCCCTTGTGAAGCGGGGCCTTGTGCCATTCGGGCGAATAGTCGACACCGACGGGACCTGCCCCACCCTCACCTTCAACACCATAGGCCGCCACCAGTCGAGGCTTGTGCGCACGCGCGTGGCCTCCAACAAGTCCCCCTGGTTTGCCCTCACGAACCCCGGGGAGGTCTACACCGTGCCCATCTCCCACGGCGAGGGCAAGTTCCTGGCCTCCGCCAAGACGGTGGCGATGCTCGCCGAGCGCGGCCAGATAGCCACCCAGTACGTGGACTTCACCGGCCATCCCACCATGGATATCGCCCACAACCCCAACGGCTCCGTGGCCGCCATCGAGGGCATCACCAGCCCCGACGGCCGCGTATTCGGCAAGATGGGCCACTCAGAGCGCGTAGGCGGCCTCTACCGCAACGTGCCCGGCGAGTTCGATATGAGGATATTCGAAGCGGGAGTCAGGTATTTTAAGTGAAAGGTTGCGGCTTCGCCGCGTATCCCACCTCATTCGGCGCTGAGGCGCCACCTTCCCCGCCCAGGCGGGGAAGGCAGGGGATATAGCCTGCGGGCGGGACGGAGGGACGGGCGGGTCTGGGACCCGCCCCTACGGTGTTAACAGGAGGTGCCCCCGTATTTTTCGTAGGGGAGGGTTCCAAACCCTCCCGGTTTAAATAAGCGCCGTAAGGCGCAACCTTTTTGGGGGTGCGGAGGAAGATTCCGGCCCACCCCCTACCCCCTCCCAGAGGGAGGGGCAAACGATAATCACCGCACCAGCGCGCACCCTGTAGGGGCCGATGCCCACATCGGCCCGACGCACCAATTTGACGCCAAGGCCAAAATCGACGCGTAATATGATGGCGCATTACAACGGGCTGACGCGATATCGGAACGCGGGCCGATGTGGGCATCGGCCCCTACACCCCTTTTGTGCCAACAAAAGGGAGAAAGTAGAATCCCTCGTCCGTTCGGACGGCAACCGATAAAAAGCCTTAGCGGCTTTGGAGCTTCGAAGCCAAGGATTTACAAAAAGTTTAAGATTTTTCCACACAGATATAATACAATGAGGTCATAAATATGAAAGAGAACAAGATGGGCGTCATGCCGGTGGGGAAGCTTCTTATCACCATGTCCCTGCCGATGATGGCGTCCATGCTGGTGCAGGCGCTTTATAACGTGGTGGACAGCATATTCGTCAGCAACTACGCCCCCGGGGCGCTGACGGCGGTGACGCTGGCCTTTCCCATACAGACGCTGATAATCGCCTTTGCCAACGGCGCGGGGGTGGGCATGAACGCCCTGGTCTCCCGCTTTTTAGGGGAGAAGAAGCCCGAGGAGGCCAACAAGGCCGCCCGGCACGGGGCGCTTTTGGCGCTTTGCTCATATGCTTTCTTCCTCCTTTTCGGCTTATTTTTAGCAAGGCCCTTCATGTACTCCCACGAGACCGCCCAGACCGGCCCCGCGGTGCTGGATATGGGGACGGAATATCTCTCCATAGTCTGCGTTTTCTCCTTCGGAGTATTTACACAGATAGTCTTTGAGCGGCTTTTCCAGTCCACGGGCAAGACGGTCTACTCCATGGTGATACAGGGCACCGGCGCGGTCATGAACATGATCCTGGACCCGATCATGATATTCGGCTACCTGGGCTTCCCCGAGATGGGCGTTGCCGGGGCCGCCGTGGCCACGGTGATAGGCCAGATAACAGCCGCCACCCTGGGCGCTACGCTGTGTTATTTCAAAAACCCCGAGGTGCGCCTGAACGTCAATAAGATATTCAACGTGGACGGGGCGCTTTTGAAGCGCATGCTCCTTATCGGCGTGCCGACCACCATCATGCAGGCCATCGGCTCGGTCATGAGCTACGCCATGGACCTTATTTTGGTGGCCTTTGAGGCGGCCACCGACGTGTTCGGGGCGTATTTCAAGATACAGTCCTTCGTCTGTATGCCCGTGTTCGGCCTGAACGCCGGCATGGTGCCCATCATCGCCTACAACTACGGGGCGGGTAACAGGGAGCGCATAATAAAGACCATCAAGCTCAGCATACTGATCGGCGAGGGCATCACCACTCTGGGCTTTCTGGCCTTCCAGCTCATGCCGGAGACGCTTCTTGGCATGTTCAGCCCCTCCGCCGAGATGCTCCGCATCGGCGTGCCGGCTTTGCGGATAATATCGATACATTTCCTTATGTGCGGGGCGTGCATAGTGATAGGCAGTGTCTTTCAGGCCCTGGGCAACGGGATATACAGCGCCATCGTCTCATTCCTGCGCCAGCTGGTGGTGCTCCTGCCTGTGGCGTATGTGTTCTCCAAGGTATTCGGCCTTGAGGCCGTGTGGTGGTGTTTCCCCATTGCCGAGGCCGTGAGTCTCACGGTGTCGGTGCTGTTGCTCATAAGGATAAATAAGAAGGTCATATCAAAGATATGACCGGAAGGGAGCGAACCATGTCCAATTCCAGAGAGTTAAAACAGAAAGCCAGGTCCGTCATGAGGGAGCGTCTCCGGGCGCTTATCCTGACGGCGCTGGTGTTCGTGCTGGTGAACACGCTGATATCCGTGCTGACCAATGAGCTCACCGGCTACGCCGCCTGGAGCAGGGAGCTCTCCCAGCGGCTGAACGCCGCCCTGGCAAAGTCCCAGGAGCTTCTGGAGAGCGGCGACCCCTCGGCGGTGTTTGACTCCATCGAGATTCCCGACGCCAGGGACTTTTACAGGGGTGTGTTCCCCATGCTGCTCGCCTTTTTGCTGAATTTAATGACCGTTCCCCTGTCGGCGGGCTACACCTACCACACCCTGTGCGAGAGCCGCCACCGGCCGACGAAGGTAAGCTCCATATTCTACGGTTTCCAGATGGTGTGGAAAACCGTGGCGCTGAGCTTACTTATGGGCCTGGTCACGTTTTTCGGCTTTGTGCTCTTCATAATCCCGGGCGTCATATTCATCTACCGCTACTCCCTGTCCCTCTACATCCTGCTGGACGACCCCACAAAGGGCGTCATACAGTGCATGAGGGAGTCCGGCCAGCTCATGCGGGGGAACAAGTGGAGGCTTTTCAAGCTGGAGCTGTCCTTCTTCTGGTGGCTCCTGCTGGGGGCTGTGATCGCCGACATATTGCGCATCGACATACTGGCCCTCTGGCTCACGCCCTATATGTATCTGGCCCGTGGGGCCTTCTACAACGAGCTTTTAGGCATGGCCTCCGTAGGCCCCGGCGACGAACCCTTTTGGAACTGAAATAAATAATCTGACCGGGAGGCCGCTGGCCTCCCGGTCAGCCTGTTGGCAAACCCCGAATCAAATATTTTTCGCAAGGACATGTGCCTTGCGAAAAATCCCTTTTGTTTTGCGGAGTGTGCCATGGGGCCCCCGGCGGGCTGTTGCCCGCTGGGGAGAGGAGGAGCGATGCCCGCGCCTGAGCCCGACCGCAGGGA
>CANQUO010000103.1 GCA_947627085.1 uncultured Oscillospiraceae bacterium | reverse complement strand
CTTCAGCCCCTCGAAAATCTCCTGGGCGTAGTGGAACACCATGCAGCTCGGGTCCAGGCTGAAGGGCCCGTAGGGGACGATGCGGGGATCGTGCCAGCCCTGTCCGTCCGTGTAGTTCATCAGGAACATGTGGTCGGAGAAGAATTTGCCAAAGGGCAACGGATCGAGATGGGGCTTCTCCTTCGGGGAAGTCGTAAGCTCAACTTTGATCTTTTCCATAATATTATCTCCCTTGCGAGTAAGATCCAATTTATCGCGTTAAAACGATATTTAAAATTCATTTTACCACTTTCAAATCGAAAACGCAATATTCAAAGGTCCTTTTTTATCTGATTTATGGCGTTTTTTTCGAGCCGGGAGACCTGGGCCTGGCTTATACCCACCTCGGCGGCCACCTGCATCTGGGTCTTGCCCTCGTAAAACCTCAGACTCAGTATCCGCTTCTCCCTGTCCGTCAGCCTGTTTATGGCCTCGGTGAGGGCTATCTCCTCAAGCCACACCTCGTCCGTGTTCCTCGTGTCCCCTATCTGGTCCATTCCGCACACCGCGTCGCCGGACTCAGAGTATATGGGCTCGTAGAGGCTCACGGGGTCGGCCACCGCGTCCATGGCCACCACCACGTCCTCCCGGGGTATTTTCAGCGCCGCCGCTATCTCCTCCACCGTGGGCTCCCGCTGGGTCTCGTTTTGTAGCTTCTCCTTGGCCTTAAGTATCTTATAGGCCGTATCCCGTATGCTCCGGCTTACCCTGAGCGGCGAGTTATCCCGCAGAAATCGCCGTATCTCCCCGATTATCATGGGCACGCCGTAGGTGGAGAACATCACGCCCATGTCCAGGTTGAAGTTGTCGATGGCCTTTATAAGGCCGATGCACCCCACCTGAAATATGTCGTCGGCGTTCTCGCCGCGGCCCATGAATTTCTGTATGACGGACAGCACAAGCCGCAGATTTCCGTATATAAGCTTCTCCCGGGCCTCCCCGTCCCCGGCCCGGGCCTGCTTTAAAAGCTCGATGGTCTCCTCATTTTTCAGCACCGGCAGTTTGGATGTGTTGATACCGCATATCTCAACCTTCCCCTGCACGAAAACGCCCCCTCGCCTCTTTTTTTCTGACGAGGGTAGTATTTCCGGGGAAGGTTATTTTAATACCGCAACAAAACGGGTCCCTTTTGCGTTATAATGTCGAAGGAGGCGATGTGAATGCTCTCCGACCGGTTGGAAAATCTTATAAGCGAGCATGCCGGCGCCCTGTACCGGGCCGCCCTTTCGGTGACGGGCAACGTCCACGACGCCGAGGACGCGGTCCAGGACGCGTATCTTAAATACCTTGAAAAGTCCCCGCGCTTTACGGACGCGGGGAGCGCGAAAGCGTGGCTCATGCGGGTCACCGTCAACGCCGCTCTCGACCGTGTCCGGGAGCGAAAGCGCCACCCCACCGAGGAGCTGCTTGACGTCTACCCCGCCCCGGATGAGAGGACCGAAAATATTATGTCAATCATTCTCGACCTGCCCGCCAACGAGCGCGCGGCGGTGCACCTATTCTATTACGAGGGCTACCGGACAGATGAGATAGCGAAAATCCTGAGATGCCGCCCGGGCACCGCAAGGTCGTATCTGAGCCGGGCAAGAACGCATCTTCGAGAAAAACTGAAAGGAGAAATCGAGCTGTGAATGATTATGTAAACTACATGGACAGGCTTGAGCCGTCAGAGGAGCTTATATCCAGGCTCGAAGGCCTAAAAGCGCCCCAAAAGCGTATCCCTGTCTACCGTACCGCATCCTTCGCCGCCGCGCTGATTTTGGCCGTGGGCGTGGGCGGATGCCTTTGGGCTTTTTCCCCTTCCCGGGAACCAGTGCGTGAGGAAACGGGCAAACCTGATATAATCGTCGAGCCCGGCCAAGATGACGATTACAGCCACGCCACCCCCTACGGCGGCGGGTATGATATCGTGGAGGACGGGGCCGTGACCCACTACACCTATCCGCGCCTTGATTTTGCCGACGCCTCCGGTCTCCCCGCCGTCGCGTTGGACTACACCCTTGGGGAGGAGAACGAGTACACCAGGTCTGTGACGGCGGAGGACGTGGAGCACATCTTCGGCAAATTCTGGCGGGAGCGCCTCGGGCTTGGCGACGAGTGGGTATTTTACGACTCATACGGCTCAGGGCTCTTTTTCAACAGTCCCGACGAGGCAAACGGACTGAGCTTTCATTTGGCATGCGATGACGGGAGCACCTACTTCGTCGAGCTGTTGAGGGGCTACGACGTGCCCTCCTGCTATGTGCTGCCGGACGACTCATACGGTCGCACCGACGTGGATGGCGTAGCCGTGCAGATACTTGAGTACGCCATAGATCGCCGCTGTGAGGTCAGCTTCTTCGCCGGCGGCTTCGGTTACAGGGTCAGGATTTGCGACGTCGACAATTACCGGGAGCTGGCCGCCAGGTTCGTGGGCCTCGCCCTCGATGAGCGCCGTGGACTTGAGGATGTGAGATACGAATACGATACCCCGCTCCCCGGCGAACCTGCCGATCCCGGCGTGACGATCACACAAGGATACGACCCCGCAAAATAGAAAAAGCCCCTCCACCCATGGAGGGGCAAAAAATTATGTCTACCCATTGACGCCGTCGAAAAAACGGGTTATAATGTACCCGACCGCGCCCAGGGGCATGAAAAAGAGCGCGGCCGGGAGCCTGCCAGGACGGTAGGCGGTGCGATCCTCCGGTATTTTTTGGAGGATGCTTCTTGCCTCCTCCGCTTAAAGGGAGGAGGTGGTTGCGTGGAGCTGTCATTGAACGAGCTTTTTCAGTTCGTCCTTGTGGTCATCGCGATCATAAAGCTGGTCCTGTACATAGTCGACAGAAATCAGCCAAAAAAGAAGTAACCGCCACGGCGTCCAAAGCGAGCGGTTACTTCTATTAACCAATCCGGAGGAACCACCGTCTACCGGCAATCTCCCGTTGTGCCCCCATTATAACACCCTCTCACTCCCTTGTCAAGTCATTTCAGTTTGCTTTCAACCCCCTCCGCCATACGCTGACGGAGGGGGAATTTTATTTGTCCATTCTGATAAGCTTCTTCACTCTCTTATATAGCGGAAGCGTGATGACCGAGACGGCGACGGCTTTTATGAGGTTGAAGGGGGCCACGCAAAGGGCGGCCATGGTGTAGACGGAGTTGACGCTGGCATTGATTGCCCGGGCCGCGTCGATTATGGCATCTAACGGCATGTGATAGAGGGCGGCGAAGGCGGGGATGAGATAGAACGCGTTGAAGAGGCTGCCGAACACCGTCATAATAAGCCCACCGGAAATAAGGGCTATCACCGCCCGCTTGAAGGTGCGCTTGGAATTATAGATTATGGCCGCCGGCAACACCATGGAGCACCCCACGGCGAAGTTGGCAAAATCCCCCACAAAGGCGGTGGTGGTGCCCTTTAAGAGGAGCTTTATTACCACCTTCAGAAATTCGCAGACCACCCCGGCGGTGGGGCCCATGGAGAAGGCGCAGATGAGGACGGGTATCTCCGAAAAGTCCAGCTTATAGAAGTTTGGCGCGATGAACACCAGCGATATCTCCAGCAGCATCAGCACCCCGGCCAGGGCGGCGAACATGCCCATGTAGGCCACGTAGCGGGCGGGCTCTAATTTCCGGCGCTCCTTCACCAAAAACCGCTCGGCCAGCCACGCCACGGCCACAAGGCCCGCGAAGATGGCAACGCACACAAGGACGAAGGACAGGTTTTCTTTCAGTGTTTGCATAGTTAAGACCCCTTTACATGAAAAAATGCGCCTGAACGGTTCGTTCAGGCGCGTTACGCGCAAGGGAGTGTAGCAATCGTACATCTTCTCTCATCCAGACTGTACTGTCGGTACCGGAATCTCACCGGTTCAGCTAAACGCTCGCGGACTTTCACCGCCGGTCGGGAATTTCACCCTGCCCTGAAGACTCTCCGTTCAAGTTATAGTGTCATTATACGCCGGCTCTATCCGCTTTGCAATATGTTTTTCCAATTTATTTTTTCCCCTTTACGTGAAATGACCAAATTCATCATGTGACCTGTGTATCATTATGGTAAACCATTTTGGTTATATCGCACGCAAAGGGGAGTTTGATTTGAAAGAGAATGTCAAGGGCGCGCCGGCGAAGCTGGACCGGGTGAAGGCGGCGGAATACGCCGCGCGGTTTACCATGTCCGTCATGCTGGGGAGCGCCAGGATACTCGGGAGCTTTTCGCCCTTCGGGGCGGCGTTCCTCGGGGCCGCGCCGGGCGGGGTGGCGGGCGTGGTGACGCTGGCCGGTACATGCCTTGGGGCGCTCATATCCGGCGGAGTGGCCACGAGCGTCAAGTACATAGCCGCGGCAATACTCATATGGTCCACACTTCACTTTTTCGCCGACGCCTGCCCGGACTGGTTCCCGATGGCCGTGGTATTCGGGGTGATGGCGGTGGTGGGGGCTGTATTCGCCTGGGACACGGGCTGGGAGCTGAAGGCAACGGCGCTGTGGGTGGTGGAGACCTTCATGGCGGGGGGATTTGTGTACTTCTACTCCTCCGCTCTCTCCCCCATCGACGGCGCGCTCCGGCCCGAGGTCAGGGCCGCCCAAACGGCGAGCCTCGCCATACTGGCCGCGACGCTCCTCATGTCCTTAGCGCCGGTGGAGCTTTTCGGGGTGCTGTCCATCGGGCGGTGCGCTGCGGTGGTGGCGGTGCTCTTTGTCACCTACCGGGGCAGTATGGGCATGGGCTGTGTCTGCGGCGCCGTGCTGGGGGCGGCAATGGACCTTGCCCAGGGGGGCGTGCCCTTTTTCACCATGAGCTACGTCTTTTCCGCCGTGATAGCCGGCATCTTCTCAAGGTCCGGGCGGCTCCCGTTCCTTCTTGGGTATTTTGCCGGGTCGTCACTGTCGGTGCTCTGGTACTGGGGCGGCCACCGGTGGATGATGGCGCTTTATGAGACCTTCGCGGCGCTGGTGATCTTCGCCCTTTTGCCGGAGGAGGCCATGACAAAGGCCGCCGTGTTTTTGCCCAGGTCTGTCCACGGCTACGGCTTTTTAAAGGCCCGGGAGTACACCCGGGACCGGGTGGATATGTGCGCCCAGGCCTTCAAAAAGCTATATGAGACCGTCCGGGAGTCCGCCGGGGCCGACCATACCGACAGCACGGACGTCATATTCGACCGTGCCGCCGAGGCGGTGTGCCGCTCCTGTCCCCACTCGGCCCGGTGCTGGCAGGAGAAGTACGTGGACACGGTGGACGTGATGAACGGCCTTACGCCCATACTCGTCTCCCGGGGCTCGGTGGAGCTATCCGACCTTCCGGAACACTTCACCGAAAGCTGTGACAGAGTGGAAAGCCTCGTCTCCGCCATAAACGCCGAGGCCCGGACGGTCATGACCCGCAGGCAATACAGGGCGCGGCTCCGGGAGAGCCGGGAGGCGGCCTTCGCCCAGTACGACCACATATCCAAGCTCCTCACCTCGTTATCCCGGGAGCTGGGCGGGGAGATAACCGTGGAGACCGGCCTTGAGCGAAAGCTCCAAAAGTACCTCCGGGGACTGGCCGTGAGCTCCTCCGTGGCGGTATTCCGGGTCCGTAGCGGGCGGCTCCGGGCGGAGATAAGCTCGCCGAGCCTGCGCTTACTACGGCGGGACGAGCTGTGGCTGGACAAGCTCTCCCAGGTCCTGGGCGTGCGGCTGTGCACCGGGGACGGTGACTTAAGCTCCGACACGCTGGTGCTGCTTGAGGCCGAGCCCCTGGCCGTGCACGTGGGCGAGGCCAACGCGAAAAAATCCGGCGAGACGGTCTCCGGGGACAGGAGCCTGTGCTTCCGCACCGACGAGGGGATGCTCTACGTGATCTTATCCGACGGCATGGGCTCCGGTCCCGAGGCCGCCAGAATGTCGGGCGCGGCTCTTGGTATCCTGGAGCGGTTCCTCAGAGCCGGGGTGACGCCGGAGCTGGCGATACCGATACTGGCCGACCTCTATCTCCTCCGGGGCGGGGACGGGCTGGAGTGCGCCACGGTGGACTTATTGGGCGTCAACATGTTCACCGGGGAGGCGTCGCTTTATAAATGCGGCGCGGCGCCCTCCTACATAAAGCGCGGCAAGGGCGTAAAGCGCCTTGCCTCCCCCGGGGTAAGCCCCCGCCGGGGCGCGCGGAAAATGAGCTCCAAGCTCAGCCTCTCCCCAGGGAGCGTGGCCGTCATGGCCTCCGACGGGCTCACCGCCGGGCCGGACGACAGGTGGCTTCGCGACGCCATCGGGGAGCTTGACGGAGACGACCCGGGCATGATGGCCCGGGAGCTCATCGGCAGGGCCCGGGAGCGGGTGGGCGGCGAGGACGACATGACCGTCATCGCCGTGGCCTGCGAGGAGCGGAAATAAAAATCCATTCTATTGACAAAGGCCTTTGTCAATAGTAAAATTTGCCCTTTTCGTGTATATCCTTCCACCGAACGGGAAAAGCTTTATGTGAGTAAACCGGAGGTGATCTTATGGTCAAGGGCATATCGAGGCGGGTGGTGCTGATAAAGTCACCGGACCCGAAAATATTCGACGAGGCTATCTTCCTCGTCCGGGAGGAGACCGCTAAAAAACCCGGCGTGACGTATGAGCAGATTCTGCACGAGGCCGCCAACGTGGCGGAGGATTTCGTGAGGAACAAATTCTCCCCCACCGGGCGCTTTTCCCTCCCCCGGTGGGTCTGGGCCGGCATAGGCGGGCTGGCCGTGGGGCTCATTTGGCTGGCCACCGCCCTTCTGTGATAAAAATTCCTCGTTGGGGGCGGTATTCCACCCCCAACCTCTTGTAATCCCGGTAAAAAGCTGATACAATATATGTATAGGGCGATATCCGCCCGGTCACGATACATAAGAAAGTCCTTTTACAAGGTGAAGCTATGAAAAAAATACTTCTCGTCTTTGGCACAAGGCCCGAGGCAATAAAAATGTGCCCGCTGGTCAATGAGCTCAAGTCCCGCCACGGCGTTGAGACCTTAGTGTGCGTCACCGGCCAGCACCGGGAGATGCTCCGGCAGGTGCTGGACGCCTTCGGGGTGGAGCCGGACTACGATCTGGAGGTCATGAGCCCCGGGCAGACGCTCTTTGACCTGACGGGCCGTGTCCTTACCGGAATGAAAAAGGTGCTGGAGGAGGTCCGCCCCGACGTGGTGCTGGTCCACGGGGACACCACCACTACCTTCGCCTCGGCTCTGGCCTGCTTTTACCTCAATATCCCCGTGGGCCACGTGGAGGCGGGACTTCGGACCTACAATGTCCGGGCGCCCTATCCGGAGGAGTTCAACCGTCAGGCCGTGGGTTCCATAGCCGACTACAACTTCGCCCCCACCGCCCTGGCCCGGGACAACCTCCTCAGGGAGGGGAAGCTCCCACAGTCCATATACGTTACCGGCAACACGGCCATCGACGCACTTGGCACCACCGTTATAAACGACTTTGAGCACCCGGAGCTCACCTGGGCCCAGGGCTCACGGCTCGTAATACTCACCGCCCACCGGAGGGAGAATTGGGGCGAGCCCCTGCACCACATCTCGGCGCCATCCGTATACAGATCGGCCTTCCCCGTCACATCGTC
>CANQUO010000102.1 GCA_947627085.1 uncultured Oscillospiraceae bacterium | reverse complement strand
CCTCCGGGAACCAGCGGCTGACCTGGGTCCCCTGCCAGCCGATATAGATAACATTGGAGGAATCCCGCGTAAGATAGAGGACGTTTGCCAATCTCTCCCCGTATGTCCCGTCCAGCCACCTTGAGAAGGCGGTCATATTCTGAAATTCCTCCCCGCCCATGTCCACCGTCAGCGTGGCGTACTCGTTCCAGCCGCTCATATTGTCAAACTCCTGCATTGCCTCCCCCTGGGCCACACTGAGGCAGAAGCATGACACGGTGAGCCCCAAAAGCAGGAAAAACACCACCCCCGGGTTTTTCCGCACCTGCCTTATGAGCGAACGGGTAAAAATTCGAAGCATGTCCATCACCTTTTCCTTCCAAATAATAAGACACGTATCACCTCGAATCCGCAACAGCACCCCGTAATTTTTTTCAAAAAAGCCAAAAATCCGCGCACGGCGGACTCCCAATCATGTTTTTTTTCTAAAAAATATAAATTTCCTGTTGCGTTTTTCCCTTTTTAAGTGTCTATTTATAAAGAGACATATAAGCGTCAGGAGCTGAGGCAATGATTTCGTTTACTTCAAACTCATCGGAGAGCGACGGGGAATTTATCGCCCGGCTCTATGAAGAGTTTAAATACATAATGCTCTCCACCGCCAAAAGGTACGTCGACAGCCCCGAGGACCGGGAGGACATAGTCCAGGAGAGCGTCGTAAAGCTTCTCGGCAAGGCACCCCTCCTGCGCGGTAAGGAGCGCCCAGCCTTGGCCGCCTATGTAGTCTACACCGTGAGGAACACCGCCATAAACCATCTCCGGCACGTCTCCGTCGAAAAAGCCCATTTTGAGGAGCTTGACGGCGATGCCGAGCCGGAGGCCGGCGCCATGCCCCTTGACGAGCTGATGGCCCTCCGGGAGCGTGAGGTACACTTAGACCGCCTGTTGAGCCGGTTATCCCAGGACGATCGGACGATCTTGATTGGAAAATACATTCTTGAGTACTCAGACGAGGAGCTTGCCCGGGAGCTGGGCTGTAAGAGCGCCAGCGTGCGCATGAAGCTCACCCGGGCAAGGCGAAGTGCGCTGAAAATGATAGCGAGAGACGAGGTGTTGAGCCATGACGAGGCATGAACAGCTTACCGAAAATTACGAGGACGCCCTTTTCGCGCTCCTCATGGAAAAAGCGGTGGAGAAGCAGGGCGAGAGCCTCCTTGAGGAAAATGAGCGGCTCAGGAAAACTGACGAATCCGCCCCCTCTCCCACACTTGACAGCAGGATCAACGACGCGATAAACCGGGCCTGCAGCCGGGAAAAAGCGGTCAAAGCCCGCCATTACGCCTACCGCGTCGTCAAAATCGCCGCCATCGCCGCCCTGGTCGCGGCCCTCCTTCTCTCCACGGCCTTCCTCGCCTCCAGGTCCGGTAAGGACACGACCCTGGAATTTGTAAATTCCGTCATTGACGACCACACGGTGGCGGTGAAGATAAACAAGAAAAACGACGATTCCCCTTCCGAAAATGGCTTTTTGGGCATCGAAGCCGGCTGGTTGCCCGAGGGCTACAAGCTCGTTGACAGTGAACAGCGCGAGGACAGCGTAAAATATATCTATAAAAACTTCGACGGCGACACCGTGACCGTCCAATCGTACCTTGCGCTCTACTCCCTCTCCTTCTTTGTGGACACGGACAAAACGGAGCTCAGTAGCGTCGAAATAAACGGCTCCGAAGGGCGGATGATGATAGACGACAATATCCATATAATGTTCCAGCTGGGCCAAAACGAACGGTTAGTATCCGTCTATAACGATGGCGGAAACGTCGCCGTAGAGGAAATGATAAAAATAGCGGAAAACCTTTCCCTCATATAAAATCACAGCCCCCGGAAAACCGGGGGCTCAGTTTACTGTATTTATTTGCATCGGCGCGCCGTATTTCCGTCAGAGCTGCCTTTCCTCCGTCGTCTCGCACAGCACCTCCGCCCCGCTGCCGTCGAGGGCGACTTTAATTATGGCGATATAGTACGTTTTGTAACCGACTATGTCGTTGCCGGTGTCGTACATGGCATAGTATGCGTAGTTCTCATCCCTTCCCAGTACATGCTCGTCATCGTAATAGGCATACCCCAGCTCAAACTGATATGTCTCGTCCACCAGAGTATTACCCTCAAAGTCGTCTATCGCCACGTGGAAATCGTATGAGCTGTCGCCTTTGTTTGATAACTCGAATCCCGTGACAATGTTGTCCATGAAAATCGCGGCAAACCTCCCAACTTCTTCGGTAAAAAGTTTATTATATTCACCGGTCTCAAGGTCATATCTGTATATGTCCCCGCCGTTCCTGTCAAAGTAGACCCCATCATCCGTAACCCACATATTGAGAGTCGTACTTGCGTTCGGTTCATCAATGAGCATCTCAAACTCCCGAGTGTTGACGTTCCACCGGCGGAGCGTGAATCTCCCGCCATCGCCGTCGCTCGTGTGTATATATAGATAGTCCCCGTATAACTGAATTGTAATGCCATCGGGAAATTCCGTCGCCCTCTCACGCATTATCTCAAAGGACTCCTCCTCGGGGTCAAGGGGAATGGCGCGGACGTAATTATAATTATTTACCTCCCCGTTCTCAACAGCCCACGATACGACGCCGTAGTAGAGATACCCATCACCGAGCGCGAAGGATGTGAAGCTGTGACTGCCCGTTCCGTACAAATCGCGGCTCAGGCTTGTCACCTTCCGTCGGTCAGTACCGTCCGGCGCCACGCTGAACAGCGCTACGGCCTCGCCATCATCCGGGTCATTGTCCATCCAATAAAGTCTGCCGTTATATGTATACAGCCCGCGTAACAAGCCCCCCGTGTACGCGTTGCAGGTCTCGTCGTTGTGTTTGCACTCCGGCTTTCCGCACAGCGGCCCAGTGATTCCGGTGGCCTTATCTACGTATTTTATCACCCTGTCATATGACCCCATGTAATATACGGTGTCCCCCGTCTCCGCCGCAATTACTATTTTATACGGCTGGGAAAACGACCGCACCGTATCAACAGTCCTCTCATTCTTCTCCCCCGCCCTTTCGCAGCCCGTTAGAGCAAAAAGCGCAAGGACGAGAAATAAGGCAATCGTTTTCTTCATATCGCTACCCCCTATTATGTAAACTAAGCTCCTACCAGTCGCAATTCCCCAAACCGGTTCCTTATTTGGGACTGCGGCTGTTAAATCAACTCAAAATGAAAGTGTTTCTCCGGCCCGCTCACTCATGACCTTGAAGATACAACTGGCTTTAAGAAATTTACCGTCTCCCGGAATATTACAACTATCAAAAACCGTCAATGTACTCGCAAAGTTTTCGTACTTTTCGCCATAAAGATCCAGGTAATGTTCCCTGTTATCACTGCCAGAATACAGAACGTATCCAGATAACTTTGCGGAGAGAAAGGCCGGTACGACGCCGGTGAGCATTAACGGCGCAGTGGCTGGCTCGTTGGTATTGACCACGACCCTGGCCGTCACTGTATTGCCTATTTTTGTCAGCGAGCTTTCCCAGTTATACCCTTTATCTTTATCATATCCGTTGTCGGTTGCGGTGTAATCGACAGCGCTTGCGGGGATGGCGCATACGCAGATGACCAGGGCGAGGGCCAGGGCGAACGCCGCGATTCTTTTGAGTTTTTTCATTGTCTTTCTCCTTTTCATAATAAAATTTTTATTTATCTATGTCAACACATTTCCGCCTGTCGGGTCCTTGCGGGTGGGAATGGGAGAACTATTTTAACGTGGGCGCAAAATATACACGAAACGACATATCCACGCTCTTGATTTATCCGATAAATTTCGCTATCATTTATACAGCGCACTAAAGAGAGGAGAAAGCTGTATGCAGGAGGTATTTCTTGGTGAAATAATCCGTCAGCGCAGGCAGGAGCTCCACATCACTCAGGAACAGCTCTGCGAGGGCATATGCGAGCAACCCACGATCTCACGGTTTGAAAACGGCACCCAGACGCCCGCGAGGCACAGGATAAAGGCCATACTGCAACGCCTCGGCCTGCCCGACGAACGGTTCTACGGTATTGTCAGCGCACACGAGGAGCAGATAAAAAATTTGCAGAACGAGATACATATGGACTCGATCAGATTAGAACGATGTGTCGGTGAGGAACGTGAGAAGATAAGGAAACGAGCGTCTGCAAGGCTCGCGGAGCTTGAACAGCTCATTGAGCGCGACGACAAACCGACCCAGCAATTTATAATTGAAATCAGAAGCTTTATTGACGGACCGTTCAGCCCGGAAAAACGGCTTGAAATGCTGATGGATGCCTTACGCCTCACGATTCCCCGCTTTGACTTTGACCATATAAACGACTTCCTTTACAGCACCGAAGAATTGGGTATAATTAACAGGATAGCTGTAATGTACTCACGTATGGGGCAAAGAAGTAAGGCGATAGAGATCAACAACCTGTTGCTCAGATATATAGAAACTAAATACAAAAGCATGAAGGAATATGGTGGTAACTTCTGCATGGTTTCCAGCTGCCTTGCCATCGAGCTGGGTAGCGACGGGCAATACGAAAAAGCCATAGAAGTAGCGGAGCGCGGCTGGCGCGTCTGTGTTGAATACGGTCACTATCAGTACTTAGGGTCCTTTATCGCCGTTATGGCCGAGTGTGAATACAGGCTGGAAAACTGGGAAAAGAGCGCGGAGCTCTATATACAGGCGTACTATACCTATAAATCCACGACGGACGACCGCAACAGGGCGATAATCAAACGGGAAATGAAGGAATACCTCGGTATTGAGCCTCCTTACTGATTATTTCCCTCTAAGGCGATTTTCGGTATCATTTTGGCAAAGTACGCTAAAGAGAGGAGAAAGCTTTGTGAAAGTGGTATTACTTGGCGAAATAGTCCGTCAGCGCAGGCTGGAGCTCCACATGTCGCAGGAGCAACTCTGCGAGGGTATATGTGGGCAATCCACGATATCAAGGTTTGAAAACGGCGATCAAACTCCCTCGCGGAACAGGATAAAGGCCATACTACAACGCCTCGGCCTGCCCGACGAGCGGTTCTACGGCATTGTCAGCGCACACGAGGAGCGGATTAAAAACCTGCAAGACGAGATACATATGGACGGTATAAGATTTGACCGGGCAAATAATGAGGAGCGCGACCGTATCCGCGCGCGTATGCTTGACAGCATAGCTGAACTTGAGCGAATTATCGAGCCGGACGACAAGCTCACCGCTCAGTTTGTTATTCAGGAAAAAGCCCACGTTGAAAAATCACACAGCCAGGAAGAACGTCTGAAAATGTATATGGACGCTTTATCCCTGACGGCCCCGCACTTTAATTTGGACAAAATAGATGATTTAAGATACAGCAGAGAGGAATTGACAATTATTTGCATGATAGCCGTGTCATATTCCACCATGGGCCAAAAGCGCCGGGCGATAGAGATCAACAGCCAGTTGCTCAGCTATATAGACGTCAACTACAAGAGCCTGAGAGATTACGGCGGGAAGCTCTGCTTGATCTCCTGCTGTCTTGCAATAGAGCTGGATAGCGACGGGCAATACGAAAAAGCCTATGAAGTAGCCCAGCGCGGCTGGCGCGCCTGCGTGGAGTACGGTCACCACCAGTATCTGGGATCGTTTATTGCCGTCATGGCTGAGTGTGAATATAAGTTCGGAAACAGGGAAAAGAGCGCTGAGCTCTACATGCAGGCGTATTACACTTATAAATCAACCGCTGATGACAGCAACCGGGAAATAATCAGAAGGGAAATGAAGGAATACCTCGGTATTGAGCCTACTTACTGATTACCTTTAATAAAATTTGGATAAAAAAATATTACACTGCGGTTTATGAGAAGTTTATATCGTCCCGTGTATATTTCCTCCGCCCGCGGGGTATGAAAAGGGCAAAAAACCGGCGTGGAAGTTTCCTTCCACGCCGGTTTCAGGCTGTAAAAAGGGTTCCGCGCCCTGTGTTTTGCTCTTTATTTTATCACTCTCTCGACCTCGTTTTGCGGGACATCCGGGAGGAGGGCGCGCAGGTGGGCGAGGATGCGCTGGCGGGACTCGCTGGGGTCGCGCGAATACGCGGAGGAGACGAAATCGTAGCCGAAAAGCGCCTCCGGCGTTGAGTATTTCGCCACGCCCCAGCCGTAGGTCCTGCCGTACTTGTCTTTCATGTACACAAAGTCGCTGATAACCACGTAGGTCTGCATCTGAAGGCGGGTGATCACGGTGTCGAAGCCCTTCGGCCTTCCGGTGAGCTCCTTTAGATCCTTTGAGAGTATGGCCCCCGACTTCTCCACGGCCTCAAATACCGCCTTGTCCTTGATGGCCGCCAATCCGTCCTCAAATCTCGCGTCAAAGTCGTAGCCGTCCCGGCGGAAATTGGCAAGGTCCGGGAACCACTCACGGCTTACAAAGCCGGCCTTTCCGGAGAAAAGCTTGCCGTAGACGCATCTTCCCGTTCTGGCGACAGGCCCCTTCCACTCCCATGGCCCGTCCACCGTGTCCGAAAACCATAGCTCACGGGGACAGCACTCCTCAAGCGAAAAGCCGGGTATCCTGTTTTTGAAAAAGGGCAGAAAGCCCACCCTCTCCACAAGCTCCAAGACGTCCTCGGGGCTTTGGACCTCATTGAACCTCATACATTGCTCCTTATCAAAATTGGCCGCCGGTCAACCGGCGGCCATGGATTTTGTTCAGTTGAAGCGCTCCCGGGCGGCGTAGGTGGTGTGTAAAAGCTCGTGGGCCCGGTGTCCGCAGGGCTCGCCCAGGTAGTCGGCGTAGAGCTTCTGAATCTGGGTGTTGTTGTGGGACTGGCGGACGGCCTGGCGCTCGTCCTCGGTGTAGAGGGCGTCGGCGCGCTTCTGCTTGTAGGTGTCAAGTATGTCGATGTCCTCATTGGGCAGGAAGCAGGGCTTGACGTAGGGCTGACCGCCGCCGGCGATGCACCCGCCGGGGCAGCCCATGATCTCGATGAAGGTGTATTTGCTCTTTCCCGCCCGGACCTCGTCCATCAGGACCTTGGCGTTCTTCATGCCGTGGGCCACGGCCACGTTCACGGTCTGGCCGTCAATGTCGATGCTGGCCTCCTTGATGCCGTCGAAGCCCCGGACCTGCTCGAACTTGATAAGCTCGTGCTCCTTTCCGGTGAGAGCGTGGTAGGCCGTGCGCAACGCCGCCTCCATGACGCCGCCGGTAACGCCGAAGATGACGCCGGCGCCGGTGTACTCGCCCAGAAGGTCCTGGTCGAACTCCTCGTCGGGGAGCTTTGCGAAGTTGATGCCGCTCCGGCGGATGAGTGCGCCCAGCTCACGGGTGGTGAGGACGCAGTCCACATCGGGAAGGCCGTCCTTATTTTTGAGCTGGTCCCGCTCCTTCTCGAACTTCTTGGCGGTGCAGGGCATGATGGACACGACGAAGATGTTCTTGGGGTCGATGCCGTTCTTCTCGGCAAAGTAGCTCTTGACGATTGCCCCGAACATCTCGTGGGGGGACTTGCAGGAGCTTAAGTGGTCAAGCTGGTCTCCGTAGTAATACTCGGCGTAGTTTATCCATCCCGGCGAGCAGGAGGTTATCATGGGCAGGACGCCGCCGTTCTTGATGCGGCCAAGAAGCTCGTTGGCCTCCTCCATGATGGTGAGGTCCGCGCCGAAGTTGGTGTCGTAGACCTTGTCAAAGCCCAG
>CANQUO010000101.1 GCA_947627085.1 uncultured Oscillospiraceae bacterium | reverse complement strand
TGGGGCACGTCCACTACGCCATCGACTACCTTGTGGACCCGGACGTATTCATAATCGGCGAGACGCTTGTGGTCATCGGCGCCGGCAACTCCGCCATGGACGTGGCCCGCACGGCATTGCGCAAGGGCTCCCGCCATGTGCACGTATTCTGCCGTGAGCCCAAGGCCGCCGCCAGCGAGCGGGAGCTCGACTACGCCATCGCCGACGGCGTGGACATGATGTACGGCATTGAGACCGTGGAGATCCGGGACGAGGGCGTGGTCTACCGCCAGCGGACCTTCGATGAGGAGGGCAACGTCACCGCCGTATCCGAGCCCAAGCTCTTCCCATGCGACAACGTGATAGTGGCCATCTCCCAGGGTGCCCAGAGCCGCATCGTGAACACCACCACGGGCCTTAACATGAACGAGCGCGGCCTTCTCGCCACCGACGAGCACGGCCGCACCACCCGCGAGGGCATCTTCGCCGCCGGCGACGTGTCCCTTGGCGCCAAGACCGTGGTCGAGGCCGCCCGCAGCGCCAAGATAGTGGCCGACGAGATGGACCGCTACCTCACCGAGCGCCGCCAAAGCCGCGCCCCTGCCCAGCCGGACGACCTCCCCGTCACCAACCGCGCCGAGGAGTGACTTTGTTTTCACCGGAAAACTCCCCCGACCCTTGCGGCCGGGGGAGTAATTTTTTGACGGCATGAATTTCTGACTTACTTTTTCATCTTCCGCCGAGATGGGGAGGGCGGCGGAGGTCGGAGTAATGTCACCGTTGCCTTTTGGGAGAAGCGGATGTAAAATAGGAGTAGATCGATCGGAAGCGAGGGACCTTCTATGTTTTTCCTGTTGATGGCGGCTGTGGCGATTTTGGCGCTGGCGGGGCTTGCGTATCTGCTGACGAGGTTTCGAAGATTTAAGCTTGTCAGGCGGCTGAATGAAAAATGGCGCTGGACGCGCTGGGGGATTCCCCTGGCGGCGCTGGCGGTCATCGCCGCCTTCGGCAGTATCGATCTTCTCGACACAGCCATCGCGGTCCTGCATTTGACGCTCTTTTGGGCGCTCAGCGACCTTTTGGGGCTTGTTTTGCGAAAGCTGACCGGCAGACAGCCAGAGCGCTACTGGCAGGGCGCGTTGGCGGTTTTGGTGACGGCGGCGTATCTGGGAATCGGAGCTTTTCTCAATTACCACGTCTTTGAGACGCGCTATGAGCTGACAACTGAGAAGGACCTTGGGACGGACCGGCTCCGGGTGGTCCAGATATCCGACTCCCACATCGGCACCACCTTCGACGGGGCGGGCTTCGCGCGCCAGCTGGAGCGCGTCCAAAAGGCGGAGCCGGATATTGTCGTGATCACCGGGGACTACGTGGACGACGACACCGCGAGGGCCGACATGGTATCTGCCTGCGCCGCCCTGGGGAGGCTAAAAACGACATTTGGCGTCTACTTCGTCTTTGGAAACCACGACAAGGGCTACTTCAACACCCGGGATTTTACGGGGGAGGACCTGAGAGCGGAGCTTGAACGAAACGGCGTGCGCGTCTTGGAGGACGAGATGGTGGAGATTGGAGAACGCGTCCTGCTTATCGGCCGCAAGGACCGGCAGGACCCCACGCGCATGGAGGCCGCGGACCTCATGGAGGGCGTGGACCCGTCCAAATACGCGATCATACTGGACCACGAGCCCAACGACTTCGACGCGGAGGCCGGGGCGAGGGCCGATCTGGTGCTCTGCGGCCACACTCACGGCGGACAGATGTTCCCCCTGGCCCCCATCGGCGTGGCCATCGGTGCCAACGACCTGGCCTACGGACTGGAGACTCGTGGCGGCACATCCTTCATCGTAAGCTCCGGCATCTCCTGCTGGGCGGTGAAGTTCAAGACCGGGACATACTCGGAGTTTGTGGTCGTAGACATTTCATAAATGGTGAGAATAAAAGAAGTTTTTGATAAATCGGTATTTTGAAAGGGCACACGCGATGAATATTACTTGGGATGCTGAAAAATACACGTCCGATTTTTCTTTCGTTCACCGGTACGGGAACGACGTGACGGAATTGATCGACGCGGAGGCGGGGAGTACCGTACTCGATCTGGGATGCGGAAACGGCGCCTTGACAAAGGTTTTGCAAGATAAAGGCTACACTGTAAAAGGACTGGACGCCTCCCGGGAGCTTCTTGATGTCGCGAGAAAGGACTATCCCGAAACCGAGTTTATTAAGGCGGACGCCGTAAATTTTACCCTTTCGGAACCGGTCGACGTAGTTTTTTCAAATGCGGTATTTCATTGGATCGACAAGGAGAAACAGCCGGATATGATGAAATGCGTATATAATGCCCTGAAAAAGAACGGTCAGTTTGTTTTTGAGTTTGGCGGACACGGTAATAACCGGCTTATCCACAGCGCATTGTCCGGGGTCTTCCGGGAACACGGCTTTTGCTACAAGATGCCCTTTTATTTTCCCACCATTGGCGAATATGCCTCTCTATTGGAAAGCGCCGGTTTTCAGGTGAAGTACGCTCTGCTTTTTGACAGGCCAACAGAGCTCAAGGGCGAAAACGGGATGAAAGACTGGATCAAGATGTTTGTGAAAACGCCGTTTACAGTCATCGAGTCGAAGGGGGAGAGAGAAGAAATTATAAATCAGACAGTAGAGAAATTGAGGAGCGGCTTATTCATAAACGGGAAATGGTACGCCGATTATGTAAGAATCAGAATGAAGGCCGTCAGAGCATAAATACCATCTTTGATACAAACCCGGCGGGAGAATCGATCCCGCCGGGTTATTTATGTATTCAGTTTAAAGCGACCCGCCTCTCATAAAAGCCCCGTCAGCCGGTTCACTCCTTTATCTGCCCGCCGGTGGTGATGGTCGCGACGGACCAGGGGATGAATTTGCCGCTTTTTTGAAGAGCCTGCTTTACCGCGTTTTCGATGCCGCCGCAACAGGGGACCTCCATGCGGACGACGGTCACGCTCTTTATGTCGTTTCCGGCGATGATCTGGGTGAGCTTTTCGGTATAATCCACCATGTCAAGCTTCGGGCACCCGATGAGGGTGATTCTATTTTTGATAAAATCGTTGTGGAAATTGCCATAGGCGTAGGCTGTGCAGTCCGCGGCCACCAGGAGCCCGGCGCCGTCGAAATACGGGGCCTTTACCGGGGCGAGCTTTATCTGAACCGGCCACTGGGAGAGACGGCTGGGGACAGATACGCTATCGCACGATGTATTATTACGCTCAATGGCTCTTGATTCCGTGCCGGGACAGCCGCAGGGGAGCTTTTCCTCCTCCTTTTCCCGTTTTGATGCCAGGACCGCCGCCTCGTCATAGGCCGGGGCCTCACGCTTCTCAAAGCTTATGGCCCCGGTGGGGCAGGCGGGAAGGCAGTCGCCAAGCCCGTCGCAATAGTCCTCACGCAGGAGCCTTGCCTTGCCGTTTACCATACCGATAGCCCCCTCGTGACAGGCGCCGGCGCAGATGCCGCAGCCATTGCATTTTTCCTCGTCGATTTTGATGATTTTTCTGACCATTTTTATTCCTCCTTGAGACGTCTCTTGACTTTCCGCTTATATTGTAGTAAAAATGGAGAAAAAGGTCTGTTGTATTTACAACGAAATCGAGGTTTTTATGAAAGAATTTATCCCTCTTTTGAATAAAACGAAATTATTCTCCGGTGCCGGCGACGAGGACATCGCATCAATGCTGGACTGTCTTGGGGCGGCGGTCCGGCGCTATAAGAAGGGAGAGTACGTATTTCGACAGGGGGAGCGCGCCCGGGGGCTCACTCTGCTTGCCGAGGGGGGACTTCATATCCAAAAGGAGGATTACTGGGGCAACCTGAGCATCCTCAACGACATAAAGCCCGGCGAAATATTCGGAGAGGCATATATAGTCCCCGACAGCGGCGCGCTTTTAAACGACGTCGTCGCCACGGAGGACAGCGTGGTGCTGTCCTTCGACCTTGACCGGATACTGTCCGTCTGCCCCTCCGCCTGTCCCTTTCACACACAGCTTGTGAAAAATCTCTTTTATACCGTCTCCGCAAGAAACAGGGGCCTTGTTCGAAAGCTCGACTATATGTCCAGGCGCACCACAAGAGACAAACTGCTGTCCTATCTATCGGACGAGGCAAAAAGGCAAAAGAGCGCCTCCTTCGCCATACCCTTCAACCGCCAGGAGCTTGCCGACTTCCTCTCCGTGGACCGTAGCGCCATGTCAAATGAGCTTTGCAAAATGCGGGACGAGGGGATACTTACCTTTCATAAAAACGAGTTTACCATACGAAACGGAAAAACAAAATAATATTTTTTGAAAATTTTTTAAATCCCCGCAACCCTCCGGGCAAAAAAGGTGACCTTACGTGTAGAAAGAGGAAGGGAGGCGAGACCGTGGAGGACAGAGCGATCGTCCAGCTCTACTTTGCCCGGGACCAGAGTGCCATAGCGGAGACGGAGGAGAAGTACGGGCCGTACCTCATGCGCGTCGCGAAAAATGTGCTTGAAAATCGCGAGGACGCGGAGGAATGTGTAAACGACACATACATATCGGCCTGGAACGCGATGCCGCCGCATTTTCCCGACGCATTACGGGCGTTTCTCGGAAAGATAACGAGGAGAATCAGCCTCAACCGCCTGCGCGAGCGTATGGCTTACAAGCGCGGCGGAGGCAGGGCGGCGGTGGCAATCGAGGAGCTTTCAGAAATTTTGCCGGACGACCGGGACACAGAGGGGAGCGTTGAGGCGGGGGAGCTTGCGGACACGCTGAACGGTTTTCTGAAGGGTCTTTCAAAAAACGAACGGGATTTTTTCCTGCGGCGCTACTGGTACTTCGATTCGGTGGCGGACATCGCCAGGGCGTCCGGGACAAGCGAGGGCACGGTAAAATCGTCCCTTCACAGGACGCGGAAAAAGCTGAAAAACCATCTTGAAAGGGAGGGCTGGATATGACCGTTGATATGCTTGTTGACGCCCTGGGCGAGGTGGACTCAAGCTACATCGTCCTGGCCGAGGAGCTGACGCCGCGGCGTACTGGGCGGTCATTACGGAGAGCGGGGCTCATTGCGCTGGCGGCGGCGCTGGCGTTGACGCTGACGCTTGTGACCGCCATGGCCGTATCCGTGGAGGTCCGGGAGGCGGTGTTCGGATTTTTTAAGCTCCCCATCGCCGTCGATGTGGACCGGGAGCGTGAGTCCCTTGACGCGCAGGCCACAAGCCCCGGCGGACCGGGGGCACGGGAGCCGGGGGACAGTGTCGGCAGCTTTACCGTGACGGAAGGGGCCTCAATGGAGAGCTACCGGTTGGAGGGCTACTGCGATGTCTGGCGTGGCGTGGTGATATTCAATCCAAACAGGCCGGACCAGTGGTGGATAAATACGGCCTACGCCGTGCCAAAGGGCGGTATGCTCCGGGAGATGACAGACTGGCACGAGGTAAACGTGACGGCGCGCGGCGTGGATGTGAGCTTTCGCTGGAGCGGGCTTGACGGCGTGCTGGCGGTACACACCCCCTATCAGGACCCGGGGGTGAGGGAGGATTTTCCGCTGTACAGCGTCTTTACGAAGGAAAATGTGAGGGACAGGATATTTATCGATATATATGACGGCAGACCCTTTCCGGCGGTCTACGACATTCGCACCGGCGAGGTCACGGAGCCCTTCGCGGGCATAGACTGGCCATCGGAGAAATACGTAAACTCCGAGAACATACGCTTCACATCCGACCTTCGCTATGCCGTTTTCAGCGAGGGCCTGATGCTCAGCGAGAGCGGGGACGAGCTGTACCTGGCTGACCTTGAGACGCGCGCCGTACACGCCATGAGTGAAGTTTGCGGCCTTGAGCGGGTGAACGAGGCGTGGTTTTATGGGGACGGTACGCTCATATGCTGCTCGCTCAGCCGGGATCACCGGCTTGACTACCGCACGGTCGATCTGGCCACCGGAAATATCACGGCGCCTGTAAGCGGCGCCCCGCTGGCCCATCGGGATGTGTCCTCAGGCCAAGAGACACCGGAGCTTGAGTACTGGTACGCCCTCACCGGCAGGACCTACGCGGGCGTGGGGGAGGACGAGGGGATAATCATGGTTTCCGGCTCCAGGGCGGTGCTCTGGCGCGATAAGGGGGGAGATGTGTCGGCTGTGGACCTCATAACAGGCGAGCGTTGGCTTCTCCCCGGCATCTCCGACAGGGACGGTGACCTCAAATTCGCGGCGAGCCCACAGGGGGACAAGCTTTTCGATACCCTGGCGGGCGAGGGAATGGACGCGCTGAGCTCCGTTTGCGTGCTGGATGTGGAGCGTCATCGCGTTTGCCTCCTAACAAGAGCCGGCACGGCTGAATATACCATGTGCGGCTGGCTTGACGATGACAGAGTCTACTTTTTGACAGACCCACACTACGACCGGGACGACAACGGCAGTTACCCCCACGAATATATGTACGTCTACGAGCTCAAATAAGCGCGCAACCAAGCGAAGGCCCCACCCAAAGCGGGAGAGGCCTTCGCTTTTTGTAAGGACGGCGGAAAATATATATTTTAATATTTCTCAAACAAAACTTAAAAGCTTTAAAAACATTCAGGCGATATAATACGGCCGCCGAGTGAGAGATCACTTAAATAATTGGAGGTGTGTTTCAATGAAAAAGAAAAACTTCGTGACCCTTATCATGAGTACCGTCGGCGGGCTCCTCTTTGCCCTGGGTATGTGCATGGGACTTATCCCTGAGTGGGGCGCGCTGACGGAGGGCATCGTGGTGGGCGCCATCGGCGCCGTGATACTGCTCGCCATGGTACTTATCCGCCGGAAGATGGACGGCAAGCCCATGATCGTCTTAAACGGCAAGGCCATCGGGACGGCGCTTTTAGGCATCGCCGGTGCCATCGTACTGGGCGTTGGGATGTGCATGGTCATGGTGTGGGATATGCTGGTCTGGGGCATCGTCGTGGGAATCGTGGGAATCGTCCTGCTGCTCTGTCTTATCCCCGTGGTCAAGGGACTTAAATAATTTAGGAGGTACATTAATCATGGCAAAGTCAAAGCTCGTAAAGGCCAACGAAAAGATTGCGGACGCCGTCGTCGGAGGGTATAAGAAGATTGAAAATGGCGTCGTAGGCGCGTATAAGAAGATGGAGGACGGCTTCGTGGACAGGTTCCTGACCCACGAGGGCGAGACCGTGGAGGACGCGGAAAAGCGCCTCGCCGAAGAACAAAAGTCCCGCGTGGAGGCGTCCAAAAACACCAATAACCGCTAAAATCCATCGATCCGCACGGGCTAAAGCCGGTACGGGTCGATTTTTTAAAAAATTATGCAAAAATTCAAAATGCAAACAAAACTTTAACATTTGGGTGCTATGATAGGGAAAAAGGGGGCGTTGCCATGTTTAAGATTTTGGTCCTGGAGGACGATAAGGACTTAAACCGTACGGTCTGTTCCTTCCTGAACAACAGCGGTTATAAGGCGGTGGGATGTCTCGACGCCAACGAGGCTTATGACGCCATGTACGAAAACGCCTTTGACCTCATCGTCTCCGATATTATGATGCCCGGAGTGGACGGCTACGAGTTCGCGAAAACAGTGCGGAGCCTCAACCATGATATCCCCATTCTCTTCATGACGGCCCGGGACGATTTCGCCTCCAAGCAGAGAGGCTACCGCATCGGCATCGACGACTACATGGTCAAGCCCATCGACTTAGACGAGCTCTTTTTGCGCATCGGGGCCCTCTTACGTCGGGCAAAGATCGCCACCTCCC